>JAYVQD010000367.1:0-5487 GCA_043777275.1 Nitrosomonadales bacterium | reverse complement strand
TGCTGGCACGCTTTGCGCCGGGTCTGGGCACGGACGGTTGGCAACTGCTGGTCTGGGGGTTTTGTATATCGACGGTGGTGCTGTATCACGCCACCTTCACCATCAACTCGCTCGCTCACCGATACGGCAGCCGGCGCTATGCTACCCGCGACGACTCGCGCAACAATGTGTGGCTGGCGCTGCTCACTTTCGGTGAAGGCTGGCACAACAACCATCATCACTTCCCGGGCGCGGCACGGCAGGGCTTTTACTGGTGGGAGATCGATCTCACCTACTACGGTTTGCGGCTGCTGGCGGCGCTGGGCATTATCTGGGATCTAAAGGATGTGCCGGCGCGGGTGCGCGATACACGCCGCGCGGCACGGCTCCGCCCATGAAGATCGCCATCATCGGCAGCGGCATTGCCGGCAACGTGGTTGCGCGCCATTTGCATCGCGAACACGACATCACCGTGTTTGAAGCGGCGGGCCACGTCGGCGGGCACACCCACACGCATTCGATCGCGCTCGATGGCGAACGGCACGAGATCGACACCGGGTTCATCGTTTTTAACGACCGCACGTATCCCAATTTCATCGCGTTGCTTGCCGAACTGGGCGTCGAATCACAACCGTCAGCCATGAGTTTCAGCGTGCGTAACGAGCGCTCGGGGCTGGAATACAACAGTACTTCGTTCAACAGCCTGTTCGCGCAGCGGCACAACCTGTTCAGGCCGTCGTTCCACCACATGCTGCGAGATATCCTGCGTTTTAACCGCGACGCGCCGGCGCTGCTGGATTCGGCGATGGAGATCCCGCTGGGCGACTATCTCGCGCAAAAGCGCTATTCCCGCGCTTTCATTCGCGATTACCTGATCCCCATGGGCGCGGCGATCTGGTCCACCGACCCTGTGCGCATGCTGTCGTTTCCGGCGCGTTTCTTCGTTCGCTTTTTTCATAATCACGGCATGCTGAGCGTCAATGATCGGCCGCAGTGGCGCGCGATTCGCGGCGGCTCGGCACGGTATGTCGAAAAACTGGTTGCGCCTTTTCGCAGCCGCATACGCTTGAACACGCCGATTGAGACGGTGCGCCGTCTGCCGGACGGGGTCATGGTCAAGGTGCGCGGCGCAGAGCCGGAGCGTTTCGACCAGGTGTTTCTGGCCTGCCACGCCGATCAGGCGCTGCGGCTGCTTGCCGATGCCACGCCGCTGGAGCGTGACGTCGTCGGCGCATTCGGCTATCAGGAGAACGAAGCGGTGCTGCACACCGATACTGCGCTGTTGCCGCGCGCCCGCCGCGCCTGGGCGGCGTGGAATTATCACGTCGCGCCCACGCAAAGCGCCGCTACGCTCACCTACAACATGAATGTTCTGCAAAGTCTCAAGTCGCGCCACACGTTTTGTGTCACGCTTAATCGCACGGCTGACATTGCACCGGGGCGCATCATAGAGCGACTTACCTATGAGCATCCGCTCTACACGCCGGCGGCGGTGGTTGCGCAGCAGCGCCAGCATGAAGTCAACGGCGTGAACCGGACCTACTTTTGTGGTGCCTACTGGCGCTATGGTTTTCATGAAGATGGTGTGTTAAGCGCGCTGCAGGCGGTAGACCATCTACGCCAGCGGCTTGCGCAGAGCGATCCACAGTTGCGCCGCCGCGATCACTTCCGCGAACCCCGATTGAAAGTCGTATCCCATGCTGCGTGATATTGCCTATTACCTGCAATTGTTTTTCGAGGCCACCATCGGCGTGTTTGGCATAAGGCCCTACGAAGAACCGCGATACGACGTGCTTGCCACGCTCTCCGGCGGCGTCGAAATCCGCCGCTATGCGCCCCGGCTCGGGGCGCAGATCGATATGCCGGGCACGGACGAGCAGGCGCGCGACGACGCCTTCCGCGTACTGTTCCGCTATATTGCGGGCGCCAACGCCACCGCGCAGAAGGTCGAAATGACCGTGCCCGTGACAACCGAGGCGCGCGCTGAAAAAATCGCCATGACCGTGCCGGTGGAGACGAAGCAAAACGAAACCAGCGTGCGCATGCAGTTCTTTTTGCCGGCGCGCTATGTCGCCGGATCGGCGCCACGCCCGACGGATGAGCGCGTTCGAATAGTGCAGGTGGCGGAGGAAACGCTCGCGGTTTTGCGCTTTTCGGGTAGCGCGGCGCAAGAGGACCGCGCGCGCCGCACGGACGAATTGCTCAAGGGCATCGAAGCAGCGCCGTGGCGGTCGGTGGGCGATGTTGCCCTGCTGTTTTACGATGCGCCGTTCACGCTGCCTTTTGCACGCCGAAACGAAGCCGCGGTGCGCGTCGAGCCACGGTAAGCCGTCGTCCCGTGAAAAGCTGCCTCTATCTGGGTTCATTGCGTCATCGCCGGTTCGCGCCACAGCGGCACGCGTTTCGCTACCCGTTGTTCATGGTGTATCTGGACCTCGCGGAACTCGACGAGGTATTCCGTGGCCGATGGCTATGGTCGACGCGCCGCCGGGCGCCGGCACGCTTTGATCGTGCCGATCATGTGGGTGATCCGGCTGTGCCGCTTGATCAGACAGTGCGTGATCTGGTGGCGCGCCAAACCGGGCGCCGTCCAACCGGCGCGATCCGGCTGCTCACGCACCTGCGCTATTTCGGCCACTGTTTCAATCCGGTGAGTTTCTACTTTTGTTTTGATGCCGAGGGCGTGAATGTCGAGTGCGTGGTGGCCGAAGTGAACAATACGCCGTGGGGCGAACGCCACTGCTATGTGCTGAGTCAGCCGGTCGACGCGTTGCCTGAGGCAGGCCAACGCTACCAGAAGTATCGCAGCGAGAAGGTATTCCACGTATCGCCATTCATGCCGATGGCGCTCGACTACGACTGGCGGTTTACCGTGCCTGGCGAGAAGCTGGCCGTGCACATGACTTTGCAGGATAGCGAGCCTGCGGAAACCCCGGGCACGCGCAAGCTGTTCGATGCCACGCTGCGGCTGGAGAGAGCGCCGCTAAACGGCGCGCACTTGGCCGCCGTGCTGGTTCGCTTTCCACTGATGACCTTGCAGGTCGTTGCCGCAATCCATTGGCAGGCGCTGAAGCTGTGGTGTAAGCGCGTGCCGGTGCATACCCATCCCGATAAACTGAAGCCACCCGTGGTCACGCGCACATGAAAACATCCACCATTGAAAACGAACGCCTTGCACAGGCCCTGCCCCTACCCAAGCCGCCTTTTCTGGACGCGATGGCCAAGCGCGCCGTGATGCACCGGCTCGCGGGCATCGCCCAAGGTGAGCTGGTACTGCGCGACGGCACGAGCACGCAACGTTACGGTCAACTCACCGCGCACGGTGCGCTCAGCGTGACGCTGCAAGTGCATGATCCGCGCTTTTACAGCGAGATCGCGTTCGGCGGATCCATCGGCGCGGGCGAGGCCTATATGCAGGGCTATTGGAGCGTGGATGATCTCGCTGCGCTGATGCGCATTTTGCTGCAAAACCGCGAGGTGCTCGACGGCATGGAAACCGGACTCGCGCGCTTCACCGCGCCGTTGCAGAAAGCGCTGCACTGGGCTTCGCGCAATACGCGCCGCGGCAGCCGCCGCAATATTCAGGCGCATTACGATTTGGGCAATGATTTTTTCCAACGCTTTCTCGACCCGACGATGATGTATTCGAGCGCGATATTCGAGCGTCCTGACATGACGCTTGAACAAGCGTCCCTTGCCAAACTCGATCGCGTCTGCCGTACGCTGAATCTCAAGCCGGGCGATCACGTCATGGAAATCGGCACCGGCTGGGGCGGCTTTGCCGTTCACGCCGCGCGCCATTACGGCTGTCACGTCACCACCACCACGATCTCGCCGCGGCAGCACGAATTCGCGCGCGCGCGGTTCGAGGCGGCGGGCCTCGCGGATCGCATCACGCTGTTACTCACGGATTACCGCGATCTCACGGGGCAGTACGACAAACTGGTGTCGATTGAAATGATCGAGGCCGTCGGCCACCCGTATTACGACGCGTACTTTCGCCAATGCAGCGCGCTGCTCAAACCCGAAGGCAGCATGTTGCTGCAAGCGATCACCATCGCCGACCATCGCTATGAAGCGGCAAAACAATCGGTGGATTTCATTCAGCGGTATATTTTTCCGGGCAGTTGCATCCCCTCGGTCGCGGCCATCACCGATGCGGTGGCGCGGGTGTCCGATCTGCGCTTGGTTCATCTGCAAGACATCGGCCCCCATTACGCCCTCACGCTCCAACGTTGGCGGGAGAACCTTTTCGCCAACCTGGAGCCGCAGCGCTACCCGGAGTCATTCATTCGCATGTGGGAGTTTTATTTTTGCTATTGCGAAGCCGGGTTCATCGAGCGCGTCATCGGCGATGCGCAAATGCTGCTGGTCAAGCCGCTGGCGCGATGGGCTTGACAGCGATAATAACGTAACTATTTGTTTTTAAACAACTATTTATGTTTCAGCAACAGGTTTGCACGCACTTACTTTGCCGCAACAAACGCTTCCCACAGCGGCAGTTCCCGCTGTTCAAACGGCCTGTCCCACGCCGCGCAATTGGCGCGATCGACAATCTCCACCGGCAACAGAATCTCGCGCGGCACCGCTTCACCGCGCAGGTGACGCACCGCCGCTTCGGCGGCAAGGCATGCCATTTTCATCGCATCGAAACTGGCGGTGGCGAGCATCGTGCCGGCTTTGATGGCGTCGATGGCCGAGGGCACCGCGTTGACACCGGCAATCGGGCACAGCGGCATTTTGGCGACGCACATCGCTTCAATCACGCCCAGCGCCATCGCATCGTTGGCCGCGAGCACCGCATCGAACGCCACACCGGTCGCCAGAAAGCGCGTCATCTCGCGTGCCGCCGCGTCCTGCAAAAACTCACCCGGCAGATCGGCGATGCGCGTGATATTCGGCGCGGCGGCAAAGGCTTCGGCAAAACCCGTCAGCCGGTCACGCCCGGACATCGAGCCGTGCGTGCCCGCCAGCACCAGCACACGCCCGCGTTGATGCAAGTGCGCAAACAAGTGATTCGCAATACGCACCGCCAGCGCGCGATCATCCGAGCCGGCGAAGCTTACCCACTCGCCGCCCTGCAACGGGTTGACGAACGAAAACACCGGTATGCGCGCCGCGTTCAAGCGCTGCACATACGGAATCATCGCCTCGGCATCCGTGGCCACAAACAAACACGCATCGGGCCGCGCGGCGATGGCTTTATCCACCAGCGCCTGTTGCTCGCCCACGTGATCGGGATGTTCAGGCACGTAATGCACCGTGCGCGCGCCCATGCGCGCCGCCACCCGATCCGCACCCAGGCGTGCGGCGGCGTAGGCCGGGTTCAAAAGATTCTTGGTAAAAACAGCGAGCGTGGGCGGGTGGCGATTGGCGTTTGCGTTCATGGGGTTTTGACAATGGTTAGGTGTCAATGCTGTTCACTTAAGCCCTTTGCCCGTTCGCCCTGAGCCTGTCGAAGGGCATTTGTGGTTCGACAAGCTCACCACGAACGGCTAAGTGAACAGC
>JAYVQD010000366.1:0-5498 GCA_043777275.1 Nitrosomonadales bacterium | reverse complement strand
ATATTGCATTGAGCGTGCTGTGTTCCGTCATAGGCCATCAACCTGAAAAGGGATGGATCATTACCGACGCCGGATGGATGGCGCTGTCACGCGACCGCGGCACCGCTGCTCAGAAAACCGATCAGGGTTATGGTGTGGTTTGCGATATTGAAGGGCATCCCCTGGATAGCTTTATTGTCACCAGCGCCAATCAGGAACACGGCATAGTCTCGCGCCGCGACGGAGGCGCCATTGATGGATCGCAGTTTCCCATCGGCACCCTGCTGCGCGTGTTGCCCAATCACGCCTGTGCCACAGCGGCGCAGCACGCCGTATACCAGGTGGTAAGCGGCAGTGTGGAAATCGACGCCGTGTGGCCGCGTTTCAGTGGGTGGTGAATAACGGTGAATCAGTAGCGGTCAATACGGCGCGCTACCGGTCAACGTCGTTCGCTCCATGTGCCGGCGCAAGGGTAGTTTGTAATCCGCCACGGCCTGATGCTGCACGGCGCAGTTATCCCAAAGTAGAAAATCACCCACACGCCAATGGTGGCGGTAGATGAATTCCGGTTGGGTGGCGTGTTCGAGCAAATGCTGAAGCAGCGCATCGCCCTCGGCGTTTTCCATCCCTGCGATACGCGCGGTGTAGCCTTCGTTGATGAACAGACATTTTTTGCCGGAGTAGGGATGCGTACGCACGATGGGGTGTTCGACATCCGGCGTGCGTGCTTCCTGCTCCGCTGTGAGCGGCTTGCGCGCACCGGCATTGCGTTCGCGGTAATAACCTTTCTTGTATGACTGCACGGCGTTACGACCGGCGATTTTTTGCCTGATGTCGTCCGGCAGCGCGTTGTAGGCCGCCGAGGCGCTGGCGAATTTAGTGTCACCGAGCGCTTGCCCCTGCGCGTCGTGCGGCACCTCGTGGGCGTAAAACAATGATCCCCGGCTGGGTTTTTTCAAGTAGCAAAGATCGGAGTGCCAGAACAAGCCGGCGTCTTGCGAACCGATGGGTTTGCCGTCGACGACGATGTTGGAGACTACGAACAACTCGTGAAATCCCGGCCGGCAGCAATCTTTTCGCACGTGCAGTTCCAGTTCACCGAAGCGGCGGCTGAAGCTGACGTGTTGCGCCGGCGTGAGTTTTTGATCGCGGAAAAACAGCACTTCGTGTTCGTGCCATAGATCGACGATGTGTTTGAAGGTGGCGTCGTCAACCGCTTGCGACAGATCAACACCTTGAATTTCCGCGCCGAGTGCGGCGCCTGTGGGGCGAATCTTAATCAATGGCCATACTCCCTGTTATGCATGCGTGAGACTGTAACTTAAGCGAGTACCCGAAGCGCGTGCAAATACCAACAAGCCGTTCGCGTCGCGGCGCAGCAATCCTGCTACACTAATACGCGAAGATTTTATGTAACTATTTGTTTTTATTGAATAATTATAAATAATATTATGTCAGGCGAAGACCTTTCCCGATTGCGAATTGACCGTAGCGCCGCGCTGCCGCAGCGCCGCCGCGGGCGTTATGGATGGTGGCTGGCGATGGCTGCGTTGGCGGCATGCGGCGTGGCTGCCTATTTTTATTTCAGCAGCCGCGCGGCGATTGCGGTTGAGGTTGCTGTGGTGACGCAGGCGTATCCATCGCAAGCGTACACGCAGTTGAACGCCACGGGTTATGTGGTGGCGCAACGCAAAGCCGCCGTGGCGTCCAAGGCGACCGGGCGGCTGGAATGGCTGGGTGTGCGCGAAGGCAGTGTCGTGCGCGAAGGCGAAGTACTCGCGCGCCTGGAAAACAAAGATGTCATGGCCACGCTGCAGCAGGCGCAGGCTAACGTTAATCTGTCGCGGGCGAATCTGGAGCAGGGCGAAGCCGAGTTTCGCGATGCGCAGCGCGCGCTGGATCGTTCGAGCGACTTGTTGAAGAAAAACTTTGTCTCGGCTGCCGCGCATGATGTGGCCGTGGCGCGTCACGAAAAAGCGCGCGCTACCATCGCCGGACTCAAGGCGTCGATTGCGGTGTCGCAGGCCAATGTGAGCTCGGCGCAGGTGGGGGTCGATCAGACGTTGATACGCGCGCCGTTCGATGGCGTGGTGCTCACTAAAAATGCCAACGTCGGTGATGTGATCACACCGTTTTCGTCGGCCAGCGGATCGCAGGCCGCGGTGGTGACCATGGCTGATATGAGCACGCTTGAAGTCGAGGCCGATGTTTCCGAAGCGAGCGTGGGCAAGGTCAAGATCGATCAGCCGTGCGAAATACAACTCGACGCGCTACCCGGTGAACGGTTTCGCGGCAGCGTTACGCGCACGGTGCCGACGGTGGACCGCGCCAAGGCGACGGTGAATGTCAAAGTGCGTTTTGTCGACAAGGATGCACGCATCCTGCCGGAGATGAGTGCCAAGGTGGCGTTTCTATCGCAGGTGATGCCCGAAGGCGAACGCGCGCCGCGCACCGTGGTTGCGCCGGCTGCGATCGTCGAGCGTGACGGACGCAAAGTGGTCTATGCGGTGCGCGACGGCAAAGCGCTGGAGATCGCGATTCAAACCGGCGCGTCGTACGGTGACGCGCTGGAAGTCAAACAGGGCTTGAAGCCCGGCGACAAAGTGGTCATCAAACCGTCCGAACGGCTGCGCGATGGCGTGGCGGTTGCCGTGGCGGCGAAGTAGGCGCCGCTGTTTTGAACACGCCAGCCGAAGTCGTAGCACGGGTTGCACCACCGGTCGTCGAGATACGCAATCTCGCCAAAGCGTATCACCGCGGCGGGCACACCGTGCCGGTGCTGACCGATATCACGCTCGATATTCAGCGTGGCGAGTTCACCGCGCTGATGGGGCCATCGGGCTCCGGCAAAAGCACGCTGCTGAATCTGATCGCGGGCATCGACAAGCCGGATCGTGGTGTGTTGCGCGTGGGCGGGCTGGACATTACTACGCTGACCGAGGGCGAACTGGCGGATTGGCGCTCGCGCAACGTGGGCTTTATTTTCCAGTTTTACAACCTGATGCCGGTGTTGAGCGCCTACGAAAATGTAGAGTTGCCGTTGACGCTGACGAATCTGTCGCGCACCGAGCGCCGCGAGCGCGTGGAACTCACGCTATCGATGGTGGGGTTGTCCGACCGCATGGATCACCACCCGTCGGAGCTTTCCGGCGGACAGCAGCAACGGGTGGCGATCGCGCGCGCCATCATTGCTGATCCAATGCTGATCGTGGCCGATGAGCCCACGGGCGATCTGGATCGCCAATCGGCGGCGGATATTCTGGCGATGTTGCAGCGTCTGAATGCGGAACTCGGCACGACGATCATCATGGTGACGCACGATGCGCATGCGGCCAAAACGGCAAGGCGATTGATTTATCTGGAAAAAGGCGAGTTGCTGCTGGAACCGTCCCTCGCGTAACGCCCACGTAACGGTATGCACGCACTAAAACTGATTCTCAGGAACGCGCTGCGTCACAAGATCCGCACCGGGCTCACCGTGTTCGGCCTGCTGATCGCGGTGCTGGCGTATGGATTGTTGCAGCCCGTGGTCGATGCCTGGTATGCGGGCGCCGACGCCGCGTCGAAAACACGGCTGATTACGCGCAGCGCGATTTCACTGGCGTTTACGCTGCCGGTGAGCTACGAATCGCGCATCCGCAGCGTCGAGGGCGTGAGCACGGTGGCGCGCTCCACCTGGTTTGGCGCGATTTACAAAGAGCCGAAAAATTTCTTTCCGCAGTTCGCGGTAAGCGCGAATTATCTCGATCTGTACGGCGAGTTCATCGTGCCGGAGGCCGAGCGCCAGGCTTGGGCGCGTGATCGCAAGGGCGCGCTGGTGGGCCGGCAACTGGCGGATCAATTCGGTTTCAAGGTCGGCGATGTGATACCGCTGCGCGGTTCGATTTATCCCGGCGACTGGCAATTCGTGGTGCGCGGCATATTCGACGGCGCCGACGACACCAAAATCACGCGCCAGATGCTGTTTCATTGGGAGTATCTCAACGAGTGGTTGCGAGGGCGTGCGGGCCGCCGTGCCGACCAGGTGGGAGTATATATCGTCGGTATCAACACGCCGGACCGTGCGGCGGAAATCGCGCGCGCGGTGGACGCGCAATTTCAGAATTCCGTGGCAGAGACGCTGACCGAAACCGAGCAGGCGTTTCAACTGTCGTTTGTGTCGATGTCGAATGAAATCATTGCCGCGATCAGGGTGGTTTCGTATGTCGTGATACTCATCATCATGGCGGTGATGGCCAACACCATGGCGATGAGCGCGCGCGAACGCACCGCCGAGTATGCCACTTTGAAAGCGCTGGGCTTTGGCCCTGGCTTTGTGGCGTTGCTGATTTTTGGCGAATCGCTGGCGATTTGCGTGGCGGGCGGCGGCGTGGGGCTGTGGCTCACGCCGTACGCGGCGGCGGGGTTCAAGCAGGCGGCGGGCGGTATTTTCCCGATATTCGCGGTGTCTCAAGCCACGGTGATCGCGCAGATAGTGTGCGCGCTGGGGGTGGGTGTGGCGGCTGCCATTGTGCCGGCGGTGCAGGCCTCGCGCGTACGCATTGTCGACGGTCTGCGGGCCGTCGGGTAGCACGAGCAGCGCCATGGCGATTCCGCTCAACTACATCGCGCGCAATTTGTGGTCGCGCCGTTTGACCACGGCGTTGACGGCGGGTGGCCTGGCGCTGGTGGTGTTTGTGTTTGCGACGGTGCTGATGATGGACGAAGGATTAAAGCGCACGCTCGTCACCACCGGGGAGTGGGATAACGCAGTGATTATCCGCAAGGGCGCGGAGAACGAAATCCAAAGCGGTATCGCGCGCGATCAGGCCGGCATTATCGAAATGCACCCGGCGCTGGCGATCGGCGCGCAGGGGCAGCGCATGGTGTCGAAGGAGACGGTGGTGCTGATGTCGCTGCTGCGATCCGCTGACAACAAACCCTCCAACGTGGTGATACGCGGCACCTCGGACATGGGGTTCGTGCTGAGGCCCCAGGTGAAAATCAAGGCAGGCCGCTTGTTCCGGCCTGGCACCTCGGAAATTATTGTCGGCGCAAGCATCGCCGCGCGTTTCGCCAACACCGCTATCGGCCAGCACCTGAGTTTCGCGCAGCGCGAATGGACAGTGGTGGGCGTGTTCGATGGCGGCGGCAGCGGCTTTGATTCGGAAGTGTGGGGCGATGTCGAGCAACTGATGCAGGCGTTCCGGCGCAACGTGTATTCATCGATGGTGGCGCGGTTGGCGGACACCGGGCAATTCGAAAAATTTCGCGCCGAGGTAGGCGAAGACCCGCGCCTCGCGCAGGAAATGAAACGCGAGCAAACATTTTACAGCGATCAGTCGAAAGCGTTGTCCACTTTTATCAATGTGCTGGGCTTGACGCTATCGGTGATTTTTTCCATCGGCGCCATGATCGGCGCGATGATTACCATGTATGCCTCGGTGGCCAGCCGCGTGGGTGAGATCGGCACCCTGCGCGCGCTGGGCTTTCGGCAGGGCGCAGTGTTGTGGGCGTTTTTAGCCGAAGCGCTGCTGCTG
>JAYVQD010000365.1:0-5504 GCA_043777275.1 Nitrosomonadales bacterium | reverse complement strand
GGCTGGAGAAAATCATCGAACCTGATGATGAGGAAGATCAGGAAAAATTGTTTTAAAACAAATGCTTATATTAAATATTACGTTAAATACTGTTTAGGTAAAGACTATGGCAAGAGTATTCAATTTCAGCGCGGGCCCGGCCGTGTTGCCGGAAGCCGTGCTGGCGCGGGCCGCTGCGGAGATGCTGGATTACGGCGGCACCGGTACGTCGGTGATGGAAATGAGCCACCGCAGCAAGGCGTTTATCGGCATTCACGCGCGTGCGGAAAGCGACTTGCGTGAGTTGCTATCGATCCCGCAAAACTACAAAGTGCTGTTCATGCAGGGCGGCGCTGCGGGTCAGTTCGGCATTATTCCTATGAATCTGCTGAACGGCAAAACCAGTGCCGATTACGTTTACACCGGCCAATGGTCAAAAAAAGCGATCAGCGAGGCGAAAAAATTCTGCAAGGTCAATGTCGCGGCGAGTTCAGAAGATCAGAATTTCACTTACGCGCCACCGCAAGCGAAGTGGAAGCTCGACCCCAACGCCGCTTACGTGCATTACACCTCGAACGAAACCATCGGCGGCGTGGAGTTCAACTGGATTCCTGAAACGGGCAACGTGCCACTGGTGGTGGATGCGTCGTCGCATATTTTGTCGCGACCGCTGGAGGTGTCGCGCTTTGGCTTGATTTACGCCGGCGCGCAAAAGAACATCGGCCCGGCAGGACTCACCATTGTGATCGTGCGTGACGACTTGATCGGTCATGCGTCGTCCATCACGCCGGAAGTGTTCAACTATAAAGTGCAGGCCGACGCGGATTCGATGATTAACACGCCGCCCACCTACGCCATCTACATTGCCGGGTTGGTGTTCGAGTGGCTGAAACAGCAGGGCGGTCTCGCGGCGATGGAGAAAATCAATATCGCCAAATCGAAACTGGTTTACGATTATCTGGAGCAGTCAGAGTTTTATCAGTCGCCGGTGAACAAGGAAGATCGATCGCGCATGAACATTCCTTTCCGCCTGCGCAGCGAGTCGCTGGATGAAGCGTTCCTGAAAGAAGCCAAGGCCGCCAATCTGATCGAACTCAAGGGCCATCGGTCGGTCGGTGGTATGCGCGCGTCTGTCTACAATGCGATGCCGATGGCCGGTGTGCAGGCGCTGGTCGCGTTCATGCGCGATTTTGAAAAGAAACAAGGGTAGTCAAACGTGCCGAACCAACTGAACATACTAACGATTAACGCCATCGCCAAAGTCGGGCTCGATCGCTTTCCGGCGGCACAATACAAAGTTGGCCCCAAGGTCACCGAACCCGACGCCATCCTCGTGCGCTCGCAAAACCTGCATGAGATGGATATCCCGGCCAGCGTCAAAGCCATCGGCCGTGCCGGTGCGGGTGTAAACAATATTCCCGTCGAAAAATTGAGCAAGCGCGGCATGCCGGTGTTCAATGCGCCGGGTGCCAACGCAAACGCGGTAAAGGAGTTGGTCATCGCCGCGCTGTTGATCTCTTCGCGCAACATCGCACCGGCGCTGGCGTTTGTGGCTGGCCTTACCGGCGACGACAAGGCGCTGCACAAGGCGGTGGAAGACGGTAAAAAAGCGTTCTCCGGCACCGAATTGCCGGGGCGCACCCTGGGCATTATCGGCCTCGGAAAAATCGGCAGTCTGGTGGCCGATGCCGCGATCAAGCTGGGCATGAACGTCACCGGTTTTGATCCGCACATCACGATCGATGCGGCCTGGAGCTTGCCGTCAACGGTACGCAAAGCCAATAGCATCGAAGAAGTGTTGAAGGCCAGTGATTACGTCACCATCCACGTGCCGTTGCTTGACGAGACGCGCAGCCTGATCAACCCTGTGCGCCTGTCATTGATGAAAAAAGGCGCGATTCTGCTGAATTTCGCCCGCGATGGCATCGTGGACGACAAAGCCGTGGTGGAGGCGTTGAAGGCGGACAGTCTGCGCGGCTACATTTGTGATTTTCCAGCCGAGGTCTTGCAAGGTGTGCCGCGCGTGATCGCAACGCCGCATCTCGGGGCTTCCACCGAAGAAGCCGAAGACAATTGCGCCATCATGGTTGCGGATCAAGTGCGTGACTTTCTTGAAAACGGCAATATTCGTCACGCGGTGAATTTGCCCGATGTGATTATGTATCGCGAGTCGCCGTATCGGCTGTGCATCGTCAACGCCAACGTGCCCAACATGGTGGGACAGATTTCCACCGCGATGGCGGGCGCAGGCTTAAACATTCACAATATGCTCAACAAATCGCGCGGCGAAATGGCCTACACGGTGTTGGATGTGGACAGCGCGATTCCTGCGGCGCTGGTGAACCAACTGGCCAGCATAGACGGCGTATTGTCGGTACGCTACCTGCCGTTGCAAGGTTGATGGTTGGATTGATCGTTTCGTTCATACGCCAGCCTCATGAGTGATTCCCTGCACGACATCCGCCGCAAGATCGACGCGCTCGATGCCCGATTGGTGAAGCTTATCTCCGCGCGCGCCAAAATCGCGCAGCAGGTTGGCAAGATCAAAAACGGTACGCGGGTGTATCGGCCCGAGCGTGAGGCGCAGGTGCTGCGTCGCGTTTCGGCGTTGAACAAAGGTCCGATGCCTGCGGCAGGGCTGCGCCGCGTTTACGCCGAGATCATGTCGGCCTGCCGCGCGCTGGAAGACATGATGGCGGTGGCCTATCTGGGCCCGCAAGGCACCTACAGTCAGGAAGCGGCAATACGGCATTTCGGCGGCAGCATCGAAACACGCTCGTGTACCACGATCGACGATGTGTTCAAGCAAGTGGAAACCGGCGCGACGGGCTACGGCGTGGTGCCCATCGAAAACTCCACCGAAGGCGCGATAGGCCGCACGCTGGATTTGCTGCTGACGACACCGGCCAAGGTGTGCGGCGAAATCATGCTGCCGGTGCGCCAGTGCCTGATGAGCAAGACGAAAAACCCCGCGCACATCAAGAAGGTTTACTCGCATACGCAAAGTCTCGCGCAGTGCCAGCATTGGCTGGCACGCCATCTGCCGGGGGCGGAGCGTATCGCGGTGGTGAGCAATGCCGAAGCGGCGCTGCTGGCGGCGCGTGATACCCAATCTGCTGCCATCGCCAGCAAAACTGCGGCCGAACTGTATAAACTGAATTTGCTGGCGCGCAATATTCAGGATGAGTCGCGCAACACCACACGGTTTCTGGTGCTCTCGCGCGAGGATGCCGCGCCCTCGGGGCGTGATAAGACCTCGCTGATACTCTCGACGCGCAATGTGCCCGGCGCCATTCATGACTTGCTGGCGCCGCTGGCGAAAAACGGCGTGAGCATGACGCGGCTGGAATCACGTCCGGCGAAAACCGGTACGTGGGAATACGTTTTCTACATCGATATCGAAGGCCATGCGCACGATACGCGCGTGGCGCAGGCGCTGGGCGCAATCGGGCGCAAAGCGTCTTTTGTGAAGAATCTTGGTTCTTATCCCGCGGTTCCCGCACGGTAGTTTTCCATGACGATTTGTGATCTCGCGCCTTCGTACATCCGTTCGATAGCGCCCTACCAGCCGGGCAAGCCTATTTCCGAACTCGCGCGTGAGTTAGGGCTTGAAGAATCGAGCATTATCAAACTTGCTTCGAATGAGAATCCGCTCGGCGTCAGCCCAAAAGCACAACAGGCCATGCGCGCGGCGCTCGATGGCGTTGCGCTGTATCCCGACGGCAACGGCTTTGAACTTAAGCAGGCCCTGTCGCGGCACTTAAGCGTGGGGATGGATCAACTGGTGCTGGGCAATGGCTCCAATGATGTGTTGGAGTTGGCCGCGCGCGCGTTTCTCGCGCCGGGGGATTCAGCGGTGTATGCGCAGCACGCGTTCGCGGTGTATCCGCTGGTGGTGCAGGCCATGGGCTGCCAAGGCATAGCCGTGCCGGCGAAAAATTTCGGCCACGATCTCGATGCGATGTCGCGTGCCGTTCGTACTGCAGGGCCCGATACGCGCATGGTGTTTGTGGCGAACCCCAATAATCCGACGGGCACTTTGGCGCCTGCTGCGGAGTTGGAGCGCTTTATCGCCGGGCTGCCGCCACATGTGCTGGTGGTGCTCGACGAGGCGTATAACGAATACCTGCGTCCGGAACTTCGCTCGGATAGTTTGTCGTGGCTGAAGAGATACCATAACTTATTGATTACAAGGACTTTTTCAAAGGTTTATGGACTCGCGGGTCTGCGTGTGGGTTACGCCGTGGGCAGCGCCGGTGTGGCTGATCTGTTAAATCGCGTGCGCCAGCCGTTCAATGTGAACAGTATTTCGCTGGCTGCCGCAGCTGCGGCGTTGGACGATCACGCCTTTGTGCGCAAGAGTTATGAATTGAATCTCGCGGGCATGGATCAACTGACGGCGGGTTTGAAAAAACTCGGACTCGAATTCATTCCCTCGTACGGCAACTTTGTGACGTTCAAGGTAGTGGACGTTAACGGCGTGAATACCGCACTGCTCAAATCGGGCGTGATTGTGCGGCCTATCGCGGGCTACGGCTTGCCGGATTGGCTGCGCGTGTCGATAGGATTGGAATCGGAAAACGCGCGTTTCCTGTCGAGCCTGAAACGAGCGATCGCTGCATGACATCGCTGCGTATCAACAAGCTGGTCATCATCGGCGTTGGGTTGATCGGCGGCTCATTTGCGCTGGCGTTAAAAAAAACGCGAGCGGTCAAGCACGTGGTTGGGGTGGGACGCACGCGCAAAAATCTCAATGCCGCTTTGAAACTGAGTGTCATTGACGAAATTTCGCTCGATGCTGCACAAGCCGTGCGCGATGCCGACATGGTGTTGATCGGCACACCGGTCGGGCAGATGGCGGGCGTGATGAAAGCCATTGCACCGCATCTGGGTAAAAAGACCATCGTTACCGATGGGGGCAGCACCAAGCAGGATGTTATCGCGTGTGCGCGCAAACATCTGGGCCCGCATTTCACGCGCTTTGTCCCGGCGCATCCGATGGCCGGCACCGAAAACAGTGGTGCGGCTGCAGCGTTCGCTGAACTTTATCGTGGGCGTAAAGTGATACTCGTACCGCAGCCGGAAACTTCCGCGCGGGCCGTGCGGCAGGTGCGCGCGGCGTGGATCGCGTGCGGTGCGACGGTCGTGCGCTTGCAGGCGCGCGAGCACGACAAGATTCTGGCGGCGGTCAGTCATTTGCCGCATGTGGCGGCGTTCGCGCTGATGGGCACGCTCGCCAAACGCAAAGATGCAAAGCGAATTCTTGGATTTTCCGCAGGGGGATTGCGCGACACGGTGCGCATCTCCGGCAGTTCACCGGAAATGTGGCGCGATATTTTTCTCGCCAATCGCACGGCGGTACTGGCGGCGATTGACGATTACGCCATTGAAATCAAGGCTATGCGTGCCGCGCTGAAAGCCGGTGATGGCGATGCGCTGCAAGCCATGTTCGAGCGCGCACGACATGCGCGTGAGCAGTGGCTGGTTAAGCCCGCGCGCGGTTGATTGGGCGCGCATCCGCGATG
>JAYVQD010000364.1:0-5555 GCA_043777275.1 Nitrosomonadales bacterium | reverse complement strand
TCGAGACGTTGCGCGATGGCGTCGGTCAGCAGATTGAACCCGCGATGCCATGCCGCGCTGTTGGCGTCGGTCTGACTTAATGCGGGCCTCGCCGCACGCATCTCGCGCGCGGCTTCATCCGGGTTGTAATAATCCGCGCCGTGTTCACGAAATGCCGCACCGGCGATGCTGCTTTTGCCGGATCCATTGACGCCGGCCAGCACGTAGATGCGCGGTGGCGGCGGCAACGATCGCGCCATCGACCGTCAGCGACGCTTGCTGGCGGCTTTGACGGCGGCCTTGCCCAACGCCGCCGGGGTAGCGTTAAAGGCCGCCGCCATGCCCTTGCGTGCCTTGGGTGTTTGCATGCCGGAGAGCAACACATCGTATTCGGCGCGCAACTCGTGCAGGCTCGGCGTGCGGTCTTTGATTAACGCCTTGAATTCATCGTAGGAAATCAGCACCGCTTTGGGCGCATCATGGCGCGTAATGGCAATCGCGCCGCCTTGCAGCGCTTGTTCGAGCACCACGCCAAATTCGTTTTTTACGCGCGTGGCGGCAATGGAGGGCACGTCCACTAAATCGCCGCGGCTATTACGAAACGTCAGATTTGCAGTGACGGCCATGAGACCTCCTTTTGAGCATATTGGCTATTTTATACTATTTAGCCAATATCCAAAGACAAACCATGCATCGCTGCCGGCGCCCCACGCGACAAAAATAAATCCTTTAAAAACAAATAGTTACATAACAACAACGACAGCAACTGGGCTTGCCGTACTGCTGCAATGCTGTGTCACCCCAGCATCTGCCCGCCATCCACCGCGATGGTTTGGCCCGTCACCCAACTGGCGGCGCTGCTGGCGAGAAACAACGCGACGTTGGCGATTTCTTCCGGCGTGCCAAAACGCCCGAAGCCGATGCGCTCGAGCGTAGCGTTATAGAGCTGCGGGTTCGCGGTTTTTCGGCGATCCCATGTGCCGCCCGGAAACTCGATGGAACCGGGCGCGATGCAATTCACGCGTATGCGTTTATCCGCGAGCAGTGCCGCCTGCGACAACGTGAGCTGGATCAGCGCAGCCTTGACCGCGCCATACGGCGGCGTGCGTGCGCTGGGCTGAAGGCCGGAGATCGACGATATGTGAATAATCGAACCTTGTGATTTCGCAAGGTGCGGCAACGCAGCACGCGAGGCGCGCACCGGCGCCATGAGATCAACATGGATGCTGGCCGCCCAACCCGCCTCGTCGTCGCTGAGGCCAAAGCCCGAAGCGTTGTTCACCAGCACGTCGATGCCGCCCAGCGCCTGCGCTGCAGTCTCGATGTATTTTGTCAGCGCAGGCCCGTCGGCCAGATCGCAGGTTGCGGCATGCACGGTGTGACCGCATTGCCGGAGTTCCGCTTCGGTTGCGCGCAACGCGGATTCGCCGCGCGCACAAATCGAAACATTCGCACCCGCCCGCGCAAAGGCCAGCGCGATGGAGCGGCCGATGCCGCGCGATCCGCCGGCGATAACCGCATTACGTCCGTTCAGATCAAGTTGCATGTGCGTGTCTCACAAAAGCATCAGAAAAATAATTTACCGCTTGCCGACAGCAGCCAGAAAGCCCTCGACGATGCCTAGAAACTCTTCCGGCTTTTCGTCACTCGGATAATGTCCCAACCCCGGCATGGTGACTATCCGCGCTTGCGGCAACGCGGCCTTCAATTCTGCCTGCGTCTGAACGGGCACAATGGTACTCGCGCCACCCAGCACATAAATAATCGGCGCTTTGATTTTGCGCACCGTGCTCCACAACTCTGTCGGCACAAAACCTTTGAGTATCGCCGGATCGCGCTTCCACACCACGCGGCCATCCGCGCGCTGCTTTGAACCGTGTTGCGCAAAATGGCGCAGCACCGGCGCGGACGTGCGCGGATTATCCTGGGTAATCTGCGCCAGCAGCTCATCCACCGATGCCCATCCGTTTGTCTCTTTCGCCATGCGATCGCCGCGCCGGCTGGATATCGCCGCCGGGCGCTCCGGCCCGACATCTTCGACAATCACCGACGACACCCATTCAGGATGCCGCCCCGCGACCATCTGCATCACGCGCCCGCCGGTGGATGCGCCCCACAGCACGACGTCGCGCAAACTAAGCTGCTCGATCAGCACTTCGATATCGCTGGTGTAATCCTCCACCAGATAGGCACCGTCAGGATGCCAGCCGGAATCGCCATGCCCACGCATATCGACCGCGATCACACGGTAGTTTTTCGCCAGATGCGGCGCGACGTGATCGAAGGTATGCGCCACGCGCGCAATGCCATGCAGCAAAATCAACGGCTGCGCGCCGGCATTGCCCCAATCGAGGTAATGAATTTGCAGCCCGTTAACGGTCATGAATTTATCCAACGGCTGCGCAGCGGCGGTCATGGCATTCTCCTCAAGTAATCAGCGGACAAGATTACACCAAATGCGCTACATTTCTGCTCTCCGTGCTTTCCATGCTTTACCTTCTTAGCGAGTTCATCATGTGCCCATCCGTCATTCGTAATGCCTCGGCAACCCTGGCCCTATTGATGCTGACGCTGTTCGGCGGCGCCACGCACGCGCAAACCAAACCTAAAGTCGCCACCGCCGGCGTGGCCGCGCCCAAAACCATCATGTATGTCGGCAACAGCTTTTTCTATTACAACAACAGTATGCACTCGCAGGTGTCCGCCATCGCCATCGCTGCCGATACACCGAACCGCGCCGCCTATCGCAGCACGTCCATCACCATGAGCGGCTCGGGTCTTAACTGGCATGACATCGATGCCTATTTCAAGCCGGGCGGTGTAGCGTCTTATTCGTTTGTGGGTGACAACGAGATTCGTTTCAACAAATTTGATAAGCCCTTTGATCTGGTCATTATGATCGATTGCAGCCAGTGCCCCATCCATCCGCAACTCGGCCCGATGTTTCATGAATACGCCAAAAAACACAGTGACACCGTGCGCAAACACAAAGCGCAGCCGGTGTTTTTCATGACCTGGGCTTACGAAGACAAACCCGACATGACCGCGCAACTCGCCGAGCAATACACACTCGCGGGCAACGCCAACGGCGCGCTGGTGATTCCCGGCGGCCTCGCTTTCGCCAAAGCCATCGCCAAGCAGCCTGATATCAAACTCTATGTCGCCGACAAGCGCCACCCCAGCGCGCGTGGCACGTATCTTGCCGCCGCAACCATCTACGCCGCGCTCTACGGCAAATCACCCGAGGGCGGCCCGCATCCGGCCACTATCGATGCGGCAACCGCCAAATTTTTACAGCAAGTGGCCTGGGAAACCGTGCAGGAATACTACGGGCGATAACATCACCGCGAAAGGAAGCACATGAGCCGCATCGGCGATTTCGAAGTCCACCGCATCACCGAGTTTGAAGGGGCGTTTATCGCGCCGGAGGTTTTCTTTCCCGATTACGACCCGGAGGTGCTGCGGGCGAATCCCGATATGACCGGGCCGCGGCTGATCGATCCGGCAACCGGCAAGCTCGTCTTCAGCTTTCACAGCTTTGTCGTCAAGACAAAGCAGCACACGATATTGATCGATTCGTGCATCGGCAATGACAAAGAGCGTCCGACGCGACCGCAGTTTCACCGGCGGCAATCGCCGTTTCTCGACGATCTCGCCCATGCGGGCGTCACGCCCGAAGCTGTCGATTACGTAATGTGTACGCACCTGCACTGGGATCACGTCGGCTGGAACACCCGCCTCGACAACGGGCGCTGGGTACCCACCTTTCCCAATGCGCGCTACATCATGGCGCGCCGCGAGTTCGAGCATTGGCAAGGCGTGCAGCAACGCGGTGAAGAGTCACCGCACCGCAATGCCTTTGAAGACAGTGTGCTGCCCGTCGTGCGCGCCGGGCAATCGGTGCTGGTCGGCGACGATTACGCGCTCGAAGACGGCTTGTGGTTTGAAAGCGCGCCCGGCCACACACCCGGCAACGTAGTCATCCATGCGCGCTCGCGCGATGAGCGCGCGGTTTTTCTGGGTGATGTGATTCATCACCAGTTTCAGTTGATGCAGCCGGCGTGGTCAACGCTTGCCTGCACTGACCCAGGGCAATCGCGCCAGACGCGCACGCGGCTTATCGAGGAATGCGCCGAAAACGGCACTCGATTGCTGCCCGGTCATTTTCCCGCGCCGACTACCGGCCGCATCGTGCGGCATGGCAACGCCTTTCGCTATGTGTTCGAGTAAAATCAAACGAATCAAATGACCATCAGGGAAAGAAAATAAAACCATGAGCAACTCCGCGGCACCACGCAGCCTGAACGACATACTCTGCCTCGATGATTTCGAAGCCCCCGCGCGTCGTTTTCTGCCGCGCCCGATCTTCGGCTACATCTCGGGCGGCGTGGAAACCAACGCATCTCTCGACAGCAACCGCTCCGCCTTCAGCGAGTACGAGTTCATGCCGCGCGTGCTGGTCAACACCAAGGCGCGCCATCAGAAAACCACGCTATTCGGACGTACCTACGATCTGCCGTTCGGATTCCCGCCGATGGGCGCGACCGCGCTCGCCGCCTACCGGGGCGACGACGCACTGGCCAAGGTCGCGGCAGAACTCAACACGGTGATGATCCAGAGTGGCGCGTCGTTAATGCCGATGGAACGCGTCCGCGAAGTCGGCCCCACCGCGTGGTTCCAGGCGTATCTGCCCGGCGAGCCCGACATCATCATCCCGCTGGTGGAGCGCGCGCAGGCAACCGGCTTTGAAACGCTGGTGCTCACGGTGGATGTGCAGATGGCTGCGAACCGCGAGAACAATGTGCGCACCGGCTACAGCTCGCCGCTCAAGCCCTCGCTGCGGCTGGCGTGGGACGGCATGATTCGGCCACGATGGCTGTTCGGCACCTTTGCCCGCACCGTGCTCCAGCATGGCATGCCGCACCTGGAAAACATGGGTTTCCCGCGCATCCCCATCCTCGGCAACATGGAGCGCCCGCGCATGGGGCGCGACGGCTTGAACTGGGAGCATGTCGAATTGATGCGCAAAATCTGGAAAGGCAACCTAGTATTGAAAGGCGTGCTCTCACGGCACGACGTGCGTATCGCACGTGAGAGCGGCGTCAACGGCATCATGGTGTCCAATCACGGCGGTCGCCAGCTCGACGGCACCATCTCGCCGTTTCGCGCGCTGCCGGGTGCGCGCGCCGAAGCGGGCGACATGGCGATCATGATGGACAGCGGCATCCGTCGCGGCACTGATGTATTGAAAGCGCTCGCCATGGGTGCGGATTTTGTTTTTGTCGGCAGGCCGTTCCTCTACGCCGCCGCCATCGCGGGCGAAGCCGGTGTGCGCCACGGCGCCAAACTGCTTCGCGAAGAAATCAGCCGCAATATGGCGATGCTGGGTGTATCGTCCGTGGCTGAAATGAATCGCGATCTACTTGTTCCGAGCCGGGGACCGATATAAGTTATAACGAGAAGTGGTCAATAGCGCGCTGATCTTGTCAACTTTTCATTGAGGGTTTAAGCCGCTCTTTTTGTCAGCCGAGCGGATTGGCTGTCGTTTGCCGCCTTGATCGATTGGGTATCGCAAT
>JAYVQD010000363.1:0-5561 GCA_043777275.1 Nitrosomonadales bacterium | reverse complement strand
ATAAGTACAATTTTATTGTTTATAAAGTTGATTCGATATGCTTTTCACGGTCACGTCCCTGCCGGAAGATTACCTCAAGGTCTTGGACCTCATCCTGGGCCTGCGCGAAAAACTGCGCTTTGCCACCAGCGATTCATTAAACCGCTGGACGGGTTTGCTCGCGCGCACCAGCTACGCCCGCGCGATCATAGGCTCCAACACCATCGAAGGCATCAACGTCACCATGGACGAAGCGATGGCCGCCGTGAATCGCGAGCCGCCGGACAAAACCGCCGACGAAGACTGGCACGCCGTCTGGGGCTATCGCGAGGCGATGGATTACGTGATCCAGCTTTCCAAGGAACCGCAGCGCTACACCCACAACCTGGGCACGTTGCTGAGCCTGCACTACATGATGATGAAGTACGACCTCGCCAAAAACCCCGGCCGCCTGCGCCCCGGCGGCATCCACATCAGCAACACCGGCACCAACCAAGTTGTGTATGAAGGCCCCGATGCGGAACTCGTCCCCGGCTTGCTCGACGAGTTGATCGCATCGCTCAACGAAAAAAACAATCTGCCCAGCATCGTCCGCGCGGCCATGGCGCACCTCAACCTTGCGATGATTCACCCATTCAAAGACGGCAATGGCCGCATGGCGCGCGCGCTGCAAACCATGGTGCTGGCGATTGAAGGCGTCCTCGCGCCGGCATTTTCCAGCATCGAAGAATACGTCGGACGCAATCCGCAGGACTACTACAACGTGCTCGCCGCAGTGGGGCAGGGCGCATGGCATCCGGAAAACGACCCGCTGCCGTGGATACGCTTCTGCCTTGTCGCGCATTATCGCCAGGCACAAACGCTGCTGCGGCGCTATTCCGAAACCTCTCGCCTGTGGCATGCGCTTGAGGAAGCCACCAAGCAACTCAAACTCAACGAACGCGTGATCAACGCCCTCGCCGACGCCGCCATCGGCCTGCAAGTCAAAAACCCCACCTATCGCAAACAAGCCGACATCACCGATCAGGTCGCGCGCAACGACCTCACGCGCCTTTCATCACTGGGATTCTTGCTGCCCAAGGGCGAACGCCGTGGTCGGGTTTATGTTGCCAGTGCGGCGCTGTTGGAGATACATCGGCAATCGTTGTTGCCGCAGGAAACGGTTGATCCGTTTCAGGAATTATTGGCGATGGAGAAAAGGAAGCAGGGGGAATTGCCGGGGATGGGTGTGGTGGATTCTGTTGCGGGTTGAACACCCACTGACGCCCCAATTTTGTTCTATTCGCTAAGTTGAATTGCTACCAACTGCGAGCGGGTTCAAAAGAACAATTGTTGCTTGGCGGGAAATCTTCTTTATTTCGCCCTTACTCAATGAGCCATCACCTCGCTCATGACTCCCGATAACCAGACCATGTGCGAGATTGTCCGATTCAGGGGCACGCACAACCTTGCATCCAGCGATCCGCGCAATTCCCGCCGTAAACGCAGCGACATGAAACGGGAACTTGGTATCACGATCTCGCGTTTGCTCGGGGGTCGACAAAGATCCCAAATCTACAGAAAGCGCTTGTCCATTTCGCTTTAGCGAACCTGAAGAAGGTCGGTAGCCACCTAACTCTCTCGGTTGAATTGAGTCTGAATCAGGAAAAATTCGTAGGTATAGCAATTCATCATTCGTGATGGATTCGTCATCCGGGTGATCCTTATCGACCATCGTAAAACTGATGATCCGTTATCTACCATGGATAAGCCACGACAAAAGATCGTCTATCGACTTGAAATCCTTTCGCGCCTGAACGGGCTCCCCATCCTCGGCCAAAAGATATTCAATATTCAAATCCGGCCCAAATTCAATTTCTAATTCTCTTTCGCCATTTTCCCATTCGAACTGAATGCCGCCTCCTGATACAGGTAATATCCGAGCTGAGGGGCCACGGTCAAATGAGTTCGTTACCAATTCAATTGCACAATCAACAACCTCGGCAGAAATTCTAGGACTACCGTAACTGTCCCAGTTTTGAGGTAGCTGCTCGAAGCCTGCAATTTTTTGAATGGCCTTAACCTGATCATCGTTCAGGCCAGTAACCGGGATAGAGCGCCCACATATCGGACTGCTATGTGCTCTGTAGGAATGCCGCCCACCCATTGTTGGTTGCGCTACGTTTGTAATTGCAGTCATTATATTTTCCCCCACGTTTGGTGCATTTTCACGGTCGTAAAATCGCAGAATCCCTTCACGACCCACTTCCGACCAAGATCAATCCACTCAAACACATCCTGTTGCGAAGAGGATATGGGGGCGCCTCTGGCGGTTAGCGTGATTTGAAGCACTTCCTTAGTGTCACGACCGCGCACTACTGGCTCGACCGAAATATGTAACCTGCCTAAATTCGACGGCAAGCGATAGTGTGCTTCCATATTTACTTTTTCAGGGCTGGGTAGGAAACCTTCTGCTGCACTACCAGACCAAGGAGCAATAACGTTCCCGAGTTCACCATATCCGTTCCACCCTTTGCCATACTCGATGTGATTTACGTAAGTGACTTCACACTGATTGACTTCCGGTTGGTCAAGATTTTCTTGCGTCAGAAAACCACAAAATCTGCTCCACTCGGTCAGGCACATTTCACGAATCTTGGGAAAGCGCGGATAAGATTCTTCTCCCGACACTTGCCGCCAGTTATGTACAAACCGATCATTTTGTAGTTGCAACAAACGATTCCCCGACGCATCTAAGTACCAGCAACGTATTTTGGGTTGCGTAACAAACTGCAACCCCCATCGCATTTCTTTCGTCGGAACATCGAACTGTTCTGTAATATTTGCTATTGGCGGTTGTACTTGATAATTAGGAAACTCATCCCGAAGCAACTTCCAGTACAACCCGTAATGTGGCACGCCAAAATTTGCAATCGGCGCGAACTGAATAGAAATCGCCGATTCGTTTACAGGCGGCGTTGTAAAGTCGGGGAGGGCTTCGTCCGGAGGCATCAGATAAAAGTAGGCAACATTAGGATGAAATAATTCCTTAGAATCGCGCCGGTAACTACATGAGTTAATTGGGCTTTTCTGATGCAAATCACAATATAAGGGCACTTGTACCAAGTTGGCAAATGAAAGTCAATTTTCGACAGACAGGCGGTATTACAAGGAGTGAATTCCGCATGAAACCCGCTATATCGGATCCCAACAAACCACATCCGGCGAGCGCTCCAGCGGATAAAACTGCCGCTGCATCGCGGGCAGCGCCACTGACGCAATCGCTTCGGGTGTCCACTCCGGCGTGTGATGCACGGAACGTATCGGGCGCGGCTGGCTGAACAGCATGATTTCGTTAGCGCGTACGCCGAAGATTTGGCCGGTGACTTCGGCTGCCGCATCGCTGACCAGAAACACCGCCATCGGCGCGACTTTGCGTGCTTCCATTTTCATCAGTTGTCCGGCGCGTTCTTTTTCTTCCGGGGTGTTGGTGGGGATCGAACTCGTCATGCGGCTCCACGCGAACGGGGCGATGCAGTTGGAGCGCACGCGGTGGCGGCTCAAATCTAGCGCAATGCTTTTTGATAACGCGGTGATGCCGAGCTTGGCTGCGGAGTAATTGGCCTGGCCGAAATTGCCGATCAAGCCGGAGGTCGAGGTCATATGCACAAACGCGCCGCTGTTCTGCGCGCGCATCGGGTTGGCGGCGGCGCGGCTCATGTAGAACGCGCCATCGAGATGCACCGACAGCACCGAGCGCCAGTCGTCTTCGGACATTTTGTGAAAGATACGGTCGCGCAGGATGCCGGCGTTGTTGACTACGGCGTCTACGCGGCCATAGGTGTCGAGCGCGCATTGGATGATTTTTTCGGCGGACGCCCACGTTGACACCGAATCGGCGCTGGCGACAGCCACCCCGCCAGCGGCCTTGATTTCGTTCACCACTTTTTGCGCCGCGCCCGCGCTGTCGGCATTGACTTCACCGCCGAGCGCCGCGCCGATGTCGTTGACCACCACTTTCGCGCCGTTGGCGGCCATCGCCAATGCCATTTCACGGCCAATGCCGCCGCCTGCACCGGTGATGACGACTACTTTGTCTTGTACGCTGTTGCCCATGTTTTATCCTCGTTTTTTGGAGGTTGTCAGTCTATCCCACCTTGTCGGGAAATAGTCCCGGCAGCCAGCGCCCCGCCAGCCGCGCCGGGAACGCCAGGCGCAACGGCGTGCGAGTGGTGGCGGAAGTCAGAATGCCTTGTCGCAGCAACGCGCTGGTGACGCGGCGCGCGGTGCGCTCTGGCGCGTTGAGCAGAGAGGCAACTTCCGCGCGTGGCAGTTCGCCGCGATGCAGGATCGTTTCGAGTACGCGGCCCGAGCGCGGCGGCAGCGTGCCTAGGCGCGTTTCTTCTTCGGCCCACAGCAGCACACGTGTGCGCAGGCGCGCGGGTTGCATCAACTCCTCCATGAATGCAATCTGATCAAGACAGATTTCGAGAAAGTAGCGCGTGAACTCGGCGAGCGTTTCTTCGCTCAGATTGCCGCGCCCATCGAGATCATTACGGCGCTGTAGATCGCAGTTGGCGAGCAAGTCTTTGTAACGAGTGACGCTGCGTGCAAGCCCGCGTGCAATAGACCACACGCCGCCGGTGTCGAGAAGGTGGAGGAGCTGCGCGT
The DNA here is from genome assembly GCA_043777275.1 of Nitrosomonadales bacterium. GTDB lineage: Bacteria > Pseudomonadota > Gammaproteobacteria > Burkholderiales > SG8-41 > UBA5216. The sequence continues at coordinate 932 of JAYVQD010000363.1, read as the reverse complement.
GCGAGACGAGCCGCGCGACGCGTCCGTTTCCGTCGAGAAACGGATGTATCCACAACAAGCGATGATGCGTTGCGGCGACGCAGAGCATGGCCTCCGCTTTGCCAAGCGGCGCGTAGACTTCTTCAAAGTGCCGCATGAAACGCGGCACCGCGCCGGGGCTTACGGGCACATGCCGGCCAACCTGCACATCGCGCGTGCGCCACTCGCCGGGCCGGACATCCAGCGTCTCGCCGGTAACGGGATTATTTGCGCGCAGCAACTCGGCGGGCAGCAGGGCGCAAAAGCGCTGGTGTATCTCGCGCACGGCATCTTGGTTGGCCGCAATGCCCGAGAGGCCGCCGGCGTCGATCCAAGCTTGCACGGCGATATGCGCGCGTGCTTCGAGCTGCAGATTGCGCTTTTGCGCGTCGGCGCTGTAGTCGCTGTTCAGCGCGCGTTCTATATCGACTGGGTGGGTGTCGTGGCCCTCGATGAGATTGCTGTAGTAACAGTTCATCGCGCGTACCAGATCCGCCAGCGGTACCAGCAAACCGGGCGGCAAACTGCGGCGAAATCCCTCAGCCTTCGCCGTGAGTTCGAGGGATAAATCGGCGAGATCGCCCCGGTGCCGCGAGCCTTCTGCAAACAGCAAAGGCTCCATGCGGCTGACGTGTTCGCCGCGATCGGGGGGCGCTGGCGTATCTGAATCCATGTTACTTTTGGCCGGTTGTATGGATGCAGATAGTATATTAAATATTAAATAAAAACAATTAGTTATGATAATTAATTTATAAAAATTGTAAATAATTGGCCGGTTTAGTGGCCGCTTTTAAGTAACGCAGCCAAACGCCTACTACCCCAATGCTGTTCACTTAGCCGTTCGTGGTGAGCTTGTCGAACCACAAATGCCCTTCGACAGGCTCAGGGCGAACGGGCAAAGGGCTTAAGTGAAC
>JAYVQD010000362.1:0-5592 GCA_043777275.1 Nitrosomonadales bacterium | reverse complement strand
TGCACACCGCGATTTTCCGGCCACGCGTTCGTGAAGACATTCACCCTGAAAACTAATCCCCTATCCTGATCGCCGGTGGCGGCATCGGCGGGTTGACTGCCACACTGGCATTGCTAACGAGCGGCTGTTCACCTATGACGTGACGACCGCACCGGTGTTACGCCGCTATCACCGCCATCGATTCAGCTATTGCCCGGCACCACCCCATGACGCTGCGCCAGTTTCACCAATTGCGCCGACGTCTCAACACCCAGCTTCTGGCGTATCGCCGACTGATGATTGGCCACGGTCTTGTAACTCAATTGCAGTTTTTCCGCGATCATGGCAACCGGATCGCCTGCCGCCAGCAACCGCATCACCTCAAACTCGCGGTTCGATAACACATTAAAGCCCATTTCGCCGCCGCCGACGGCCTGCAACGCCAGCGCCTGCGCCATATCGTGACTGAGATACCGTTTGCCCCGCGCCACGGCTCGCACCGCATCAACCAGCACCTCCGGCGCGCTGGCCTTGGTGACATAGCCCAACGCACCCGCCTGAAATGCGCGCGAGGCAAATATCGGCTCGTCGTGCATGCTGAACATTAAAATTTTCGCATGCGGCTCGCGCGCCAGTATGTGACGCATGGCCTCGATCCCACTCGCACGCGGCAGTGAAATATCCATCACCACCACGCCAGGATTCAGACGCTGAAATTCAATGTATGCGGCGGCCGCATTCGCCGCCTCCCCGACAACACGTATGCCGGCGCTGCGTTCCAGCAGACGGCGATAGCCCTCGCGCACCACCGAATGATCGTCCACCAGAAATACCGTGATTTCCCTCTCTGCCGCATTCACGCTCACGTCACTCATGCCGTCTTCTCCGTCACCGGTATCGCCACTGCAATCAAAAACCCGTGTCCGGACTTTGACATAATTTCCAATGAACCGCCGAGCGCCTCTACCCGCTCGCGCATGCCCACCAGCCCCAGCCCGGACACTGCCTGCCATTGGTCCGCACCTGCGCCATCGTCGGAAATCACCAGATGCACGCCGCGCGCATCGCGATCCAGGGCAATACTCACCTGCACTGCCCGCGAATGCCGGGCGACGTTATTAAGACTCTCCTGCACGATTCGATAGAGCGTAATGTTCTCCTGTTCGGTCAAATGGTCGACAACGGCATCGATGCGCAGCGCGGCGGCAATGGCTGGATGGCGCGTGCGCCAATTCTGTACTAGGTGCTCCAGCGCCGCCGACAACCCCAGATCGTCCAGCCCCACCGGACGCAGACGGCGCAGCATATCGCGAACGATACCTTGCACGTGATCGGTCACTTCGACAATCGCGCGCGCTGCGCCATGCACATCGCTCATGCACACATCGCGCCCATTGTCGCTCCAGTCGCGTAGGGACACCGCATCAATCTTGATGGCATTCAAATGCTGGCCCAATTCGTCGTGCAACTCGCGTGCGAGCTGTTTGCGTTCCTCCTCCTGAACCTGAATATGCGACAACGACAACCGGCGATTTTCCGTCAGCGTTTCGGCCAACCGGGCTTCCGCATCGATACGCCGCTGCAACTGCTCACGCGACTCGCCCACGCGCCGCCACGCGTACCACGCCATCGCCAGCGCCAAAAACAACAGGACACCCGGTAGCTCATCCAGCTGATAACGCTCCCATGCCCGCGTCCAAGCTGAAACACGCTCATGCAGCTCAAGCGCCACGCTGACCACCCAAAGGAGCGCGCCACCCCCAGCCACCAGCCACAAATCCCGACGTGACGCCGTGCGTGTTTCTTGATCGTGTGCCAGCGTTTTCATACGACTCCTTCAAAATTGCGCTTGATCGGGAATGATTCCCCCTACCTGCCGGGAAGCTGAATGGCAGCAGGTGCGGCACAACAGCGCATCCGAATCTAAAATAGCGTCTGAAACCAATAGCCATGCGCCAGCCTCCGGCACCGCAATAATAGCGGCGTTTATCAGGGAAAATCCATGTTAATCCAGAACTCCGGCCAACATCCGTGCCGGTTGCTCGTGTGTTCCGTCATCGTTGCGCTGCATGCAGCACCTGTTGTCGCCGCCGAATCATCTCCCGGTGCAAAACTGCTACCCAAGGTCGAAGTCATCGGTACCACGCCGTTGCCGGGCATCGGCCTCACGCGCGAGCAAATTCCGTCTCCGGTGCAATCGGCCACCGATGCCGACCTGCAACGCGGCAATAGCCTCAGCCTGCCGGATTTTCTGAACCGCAACATCGGCGGCGTTCACATCAATGAGATGCAGAACAATCCGTTTCAGCCGGATGTGAATTACCGCGGCTTTACCGCGTCGCCCTTGCTGGGCACGCCACAGGGGCTGTCGATTTATCTGGACGGCGTGCGCCTGAATCAACCGTTCGGCGATGTGGTGAGCTGGGACCTCATCCCGAAATCGGCGATTGCCTCGATCACGCTGATGCCCGGCTCCAACCCGCTGTTCGGCCTGAACACGCTGGGCGGCGCGCTGTCGATACAAACTAAAGATGGCCGCAGCCACCCTGGTGCCGCATTGCAAGCCACGCTCGGCATGCATGCCCGGCGCGCCACCGAGTTCGAGGTTGGTGGCCACAATCAAACGCTGGACTGGTTTGTCACCGGCAATCTATTTAAGGAACGCGGCTGGCGCGATGAATCGCCGTCGCGCGTGGGGCAGCTTTTCGGCAAACTGGGCTGGCGCAATGCAGCGACCGACCTCAAACTGACGCTGGCGCACGCCAACAACACACTGTACGGCAACGGACTGCAGGAACAAAGTTTGCTCGCCGGCCGCTACGCGAGCGTCTATACCAAGCCCGATATCACCGAAAACAAATCGTCGTTTCTGAATCTGGCATTGAACCACAACCTCAACGACAACGCCGTGTTTTCCGCCAACACCTACTATCGCCGCATGCGCACGCGCACGCTCAATGGCGATATCAATGAGCCCTCGCTGAGTCAGGACGTTTATCAACCGAACGCCGCCGAGCAGGCGGCGCTCGCTGCCGCGGGCTACAGCGGCTTTCCCGTGGCGGGCGCAGATGCCGCCAACACACCGTTCCCGGTATGGCGCTGTATCGCCAACGTGCTGCTGCTCGACGAAGCCTCTGAAAAATGCAACGGCCTCATCAACCGCAGCGATACACGGCAAAGCAACTACGGCGTCTCCGGCCAGTTCACGCTGCTCGGTGCCAGCGGCAGCGTGCGCCACCAATTTACCGGCGGCGCGGCCTACGACGCCAGCCGCGTGCGCTTCGCCCAATCCACGGAACTGGGTTATCTGAATCCCGACCGCGGCATCACCGGCCTGAACGCATTTGCCGATGGCGTCACCGGAGGTGTCGATAACAGCGGCAATCCTTACGACACGCGCGTCGATCTGAACGGACGCACGCACACTTGGAGCGTCTATGCGACCGACACGCTCACGCTCAACAACCTCTGGCATTTGACCGTATCGGGCCGCTACAACCGCACCGTCATCCGCAACCGCGATCTCATCACGCCCGGCGGCGGCGCGGGCTCACTCGATGGCGACCACACGTTCAGCCGCTTTAACCCGGCAGCCGGTCTGGCCTTCGCGCCCGGCAAAGCGCTACGTGCTTATGCCGGCTACAGCGAAGGCAGCCGCGCGCCCAGCTCGATTGAACTGGGTTGTGCTGATCCGGCCAACCCGTGCCGCCTGCCCAATTCGATGGCGGGTGATCCGCCGTTAAAGCAGGTCGTCACCCGAACGTGGGAACTCGGTTTGCACGGCCTGCTCGCCAACGGCATGCGCTGGAACGCGGGTGTGTTCCGCGCGGAGAACCACGACGATATTTTATTCGTCGCGGCGCCGAACAACACCCAGTTCGGCTACTTCAAGAATTTCGGCAAGACGCGGCGCGATGGCTTCGAGGCCGGCATTACCGGGAAGCTCGGTGGAAGGCCCGGCGGCAACACCGGCGCCGTCACCTTCGGCGCGAACTATACGTATCTGAACGCCACTTACCAATCATCAGAAACCGTCAATGGCACCGGCAACAGCAGCAACGACACCGCCGTCACCACCGGCGATCCCGGCTTGGACGGCAGCATCCGCATCAACCCCGGCCATCGCATACCGCTGATTCCGCGGCACCTGTTCAAAGCATATGCCGATGTCCAGATCACCAGTGCGCTGTCCGCCGGATTGAACCTGATCGCCGTCGGCAGCGCGCTCGCGCGCGGCAATGAAAACGGCGCGCACACCCCCGACGGCAACACCTACCTCGGCCCCGGCAAATCCGCCGGCTACACCGTGTTCAATTTCAGCGCGCAGTATCAGGCCGACAAGCAATGGAAACTTTTTGCGCAAGTGAATAATGTGCTGAACCGCCGTTACCACACCGCCGCCCAACTCGGTGCCACCGGCTTCACTGCCAACGGCAATTTTGTCGCACAGCCGTTGCCCGCCACCGGCGGCGGCTTCCCCGTGCGGCAATCCACGTTTTACGCGCCCGGCGCGCCGCGCATGGTGTGGCTGGGCGTGCGGTATCAGTTCGCGGGGCCGAAGCCCGGGGAGTAGTGGTCCCGCTGTCTGCCAACGTCATGCTGCCAAAAACCACGTCTGCGCACGAAGTCAGCGGCCTGCGACGCCGGTGTATGATTCACGCATATCACCCACATCACACCAGCAACAATCTCACCGCATGCCGACCATCAGCCGCCCCGGTCACCCCGGCCTGCACTACGCGCTGGACGATTACACCGACCCGTGGCGCAACGCGCCTTATATGGTGCTGCAACACGGTTTCGCGCGCTCGTCGAAATTCTGGTTTCAATGGGTGCCTTATCTGTCGCGCTATTACAAGGTGATCCGCCCGGATTTGCGCGGCTTCGGCCAGTCATCAAAAGACTTTGATCTCACCACCGGCATTGCGGTCAATGCGTATCTGGATGATCTTGAAGCGATACTCGATCACGCGGGCGTGGCCCCGGCGCAGCCGGTCCACTATTGCGGCGAATCGATGGGCGGCATCATCGGCATACTGTTCGCCGCCGAGCGCCCGCAGCGCGTGCGCACCTTGAGCTTGGTGTCCACGCCCATGCAATTGAATCAGGCGGCGAAAACACGCGGCAGCTTCGGGCATGCCTCACAAGAGGCGGCCCTGCGTGCGCTCGGCGCGCACGGCTATGCGCAAAGCAAAAACACGGTGGATCGATTTCCACCCGGTACCGACGCGGGCCTGATGGCCTGGTTTGCAGACGAACAAGGCAAATCGGATATCGACGTCATGATCGCGATGCAAAAGCTTTTTTACAGTCTCGACGCCGCGCCATATCTGCCCAGGATCAAAGCGCCGCTGCTGGGCTTGTATCCATCGCACGACACCCACACCACGCCGGAACAACTGGCTTTGCTGCGTCGCTCCGTGCCTGACCACACCATCGTGCAGATACCCCAATCACACCACAATCTGCATTGCATTCGGCCCGCAACCTGCGCCACGCACGTGCTGAATTTTGCGGCGCGACACGACGGCATCGCATGTCAGGAAACGTGACGATGCCCATCGGGCGGCTGGTGCTCGACACCAACGTCTGGCTCGACTGGCTGGTGTTCGC
>JAYVQD010000361.1:0-5594 GCA_043777275.1 Nitrosomonadales bacterium | reverse complement strand
CACTCGCGATGGAATACCAACTGATTGACGCAGGCAATGTGTATGCCCTGCGCGCTGATTTCGATGCGGAGTGTGAGGAAATATCTCCTGGTTCACATTTAATGCGCACGCTTCTCGAGACACTGTTTGACCACGATTTACAGCGCTACTACATGGGACCTGGTGAAAATGCTTACAAGACTCGCTGGACCGCAGATAGCGATATGCTACATCAATTGGTCGTTCACGGTCGCACGTGGCGTGGACAGGTTGCACGAGTATTGGATGAAATACTAAAACCTGTTGCGCGCTCATTTCGAGATAAAGTGACTACCAAGAAGGCTCATCTGCAGAGTAAACAACAAGCCGGATCGACGGAATAAGTGAGAGTGTCCTAAAGTTTGTGTAACCGCTTCACTTGGCAGATTGCAAACCTTCAAAATTCAACCACGCAAGACTCTCTGATAAAAAACACTTCCAGGCTAACGTGAACAACGATCCGCGCCGTAGGGACTTCGAAAGAAGCTGGCAAAGCCGTTTCGTTGAATTCGCCACCCTGCGCGATGACGATGCGGGAATCGCGGGCTGGTCCGGCACCGGGCTGCAAACCCGTTTCCGCTTTTTCACTTCTCTTTGGCAGGGCGCCAAGGTGGGGGCGTTGTATATTGACGCAGGCTGTGGCGCTGGAACCTATTCACGTTGGCTCGCCGATGCCGGACTCCGGGTGATAGGTGTGGACTACTCTCACCTTGCCCTGGTCAAGGCGAAGCAGCGAGAGGCAACGCGCATCGCATACTGCGCAGCCGACGCTTCGAAGTTACCCTTTCCTGACAATAGTGCGGATGGACTGGTATGCTTCGGCGTACTGCAGGCGGTGTGGGATTCGGAACCGTTTGTGCAGGAGGCTGCAAGGGTACTGAAACCCGGCGGAGAGTTCTGGATTGACGCACTCAATGCCAACGGACTACGTTCAATCTGGGATATCACGGAACGCCGTCTGCGCCGCAAGCCCATGCACCTGCGCTACGAGTCGCCTCGCAAGCTCATGACGAAGCTACGCAACGCCGGGTTTGGCGATTTGAAACGCCACTGGCTCCCGATAATGCCCTCGCGCCTGCAACGGCTGCAGGCTGTATGCGAATCCGCCATTACGCAATCAGTGCTAAACGCGCTTACCCCAATCGGGGCTCTGGTAAGCCATTCTTTTGTGATTCGTGGAGTACTGGTGGAAAAACCAAACGACGTCTCCGCGTAAATGCCATTAGAACCCATGTTGGCGAGCGCTTGACCTTATGTCGTGGCCCGCTCAGCAATGCTCAGGTTGGTAATAATCATTCGACTGGTTCGCTTGTCAACTAGCATTGATGCGCTCCTGCAATAGCAGCGCATCGAGAAAATACTTCGTTGCCCAATTGGGGTATCCCCCGCGCATATAATCGCCAAAAATGGGAAATGAACCGGCGATCGCCCCGTTCAATGCCGGATTCTCCGAATCCAGCACTTGTAAAGCCTTAAGAAAATTCAGCAGTAGGTCGCCCGCCCGAAGATAGTCCCCAACGCCTGTGCAGTCATATAGCCGATAACAAACGATCGCGATTTGCGCACTGCCGGTAAGGCACGAGGAGAACGTCGCCGGCTCCCAATTGGAATAGAAGCACCCAGGCAGAAACCCGCTCTTGCTTATGCGCGCGACAAGGGGGTCCAACCCTTTTCTGGCTGCAGCGATGAAGTCCTCGCGATGTGCCGCCAAGCCAACTTCGAGTACGCCTTGCAGCGTATATCCTATCGTATGCGTAAGCGGTGCATCCGAACGTGTGAGGCAGTTGTGCGCAAACCAGCCATTCGGCTGCTGCTGCCGCAATGCCGCTTCGACAACCTTTATCGCGGCGTCCTGATAGCGCGATTCACCACAGGCAACTCCAAACCGGTGCAACGCCCAAGCGCACAGGCACGTATACGTCTTGATTTCGCCGGCACTGACAAAAGCGCCGTTCGTTCGAAAATAACCGTTCTCATCGACATCGTTTACCAGAAAGTCAGCAGCGTGCCGCGCAGCCTCCAAGAAAGCAGGTTCTCTGGTTGACTGGAAGGCGGAACACCATCCATCAAGTACCATACCTGTATTAAATGCCGCAGCAGTCTGACGAGACGGGGGACAAACCGGCCCTCCCTGTACTGCGCCAGATGGCATTTGTACCACGACTTCCCATTGCGCCATGTTAAGAGCCGCCAGTCTGGCCTGTTCGTCTGCAAAGCGGTCGGCATACGCGAGCAGCGACGTGATAATGTATCCTGTAGTTTCCGGATATGAAGGCATCCACGCTTCGAGTTCTTGCCGGCATGGAAAGTAGCCGAGCGGCACCCCGCCATCCGGCGTTGCGCTTTGCGCATTTAGGATCCATCGTACAGCGTGTTGCATCCGCAGAAGGGCATCGTCATTTACGGGACGTGTCGCTCCTGTCATAAACCGCCATTGGTCACGAAACACTGAGTGCCTGAACGCGCGATTGCCGGGCCTACACAGGCGCGCGAGCTCGCAGGCCAGAGCGTTTATGCCCCAATACGTTTCGCGCAGTCTCGGCCGAAACCACCTGTCTACGGCGATGCGCGCCACCGTTGCAATTTTCATACTAAATTTCTCATCCCGTAGGGGCGTTCACATCATTATCTGACCGCCGCTTACGAACAGGTTGACACCTGTGAGAAAGCTCGCGTCGTCGCCTGCCAGGTACGTCACTGCCAGCGCCACATCGCGCGCCGTCGCAAGACGCTTTAAAGGCGTGCGCGACGCCTCCATTTTGAAAACGCGATCGTGATAATGCTGGGTCAAAGCGGTCTGCACTAATCCCGGTGATACCATGTTCACGCGAATACGGTCCTCCGCCCACTCCGCCGCCAGGGCCCGCGACAATCCGGCAAGTGCCCATTTTGCAGTCACATAATCCGCCATTCTCGGCGGCGGCTGCCCCCCGGTAACTTGCGACAGAACGTTCACGATGGAGCCACCGCCTACCGCTTTCATGCCTGGATAAACCGCTTGGCAAAACTCCACCACCGCCTTCACCTGAAACTCGAGGTGATTCTGGAAATCCGCCCACGCAAGTTCCGCAAACGGTCTTTGCTCAAGTCCTCCAGTAGCAACGTTCACCAGCAGCGTGGGCTCGCCGAGCCCCTTCCTGACAGCGGACAGTGCCGCAGCAATGTCATTCTGCTGTCGGACATCACACTGGACTGCCAATGCTGTGCCACCCGAACTCTGAATGCCGGCGACCACTTCAGCCGCCCGCTGCTCATTACGGAAGTAATTGATCGCGACCGCATATCCCTTAGTCGCCAGACTCCGCGCGATTTCAGCGCCTATGCCCCCGGAGGCGCCTGTAACAATTGCAACCGGAGCGCCACCGGCAGCCCTGGGGTCAAGCGCACGTGCTGCATCCGTCGCAGCCGTAGCCACCGGGGTGGGTGCGCCGCGAACCTTCACTTTTGCGGTCCCGGCCACCGCTACCTTGTTCTCCGCATCGCGAATTTCCATCGCCAGAGAAATCGTTCGAGTAGCATCGTTTTTTCCGGTCACCTTGCCCACCGCGCGGACAGTCTCTCCGACCCGTATCGGTCTTCGGAATGTCAGATCTTGTCCCAGGTAAAGCGCGTTTCTCCCGGGTATACGCATCCCGACAAGTTGCGAGAATAGCGATGCCAACAGTATGCCGTGGACTACGCAGACGCCAAACTCCGTTCCAGCCGCATACTCGGCGTCCACGTGAAGTGGACTGAAATCTCCACTAAGCGCAGCAAATGCAAGCAGGTCTGACTGCGAAAACGTACGCTCGACCTCGAATATCTGACCAGGCTCTATATCTTCGAACGTGATGTTTGCCGCAAGACTTCGCGCGTCAGCCATAGCCGTTACCTCCGCCAGGCCAACAAAATCTGATGGAATTGGGCGCATCGCCGGGATGCCGCGATTACTGACAAGTGGTTTCCTCCAGCTAAAGCTTCGATTGAACCACGTTGACGATATCAAAGAACGACAACATCGACTCCAGCTCTGAAACATCGAACGAGACCGAAAATTCCTCCTCGAGCGCGAGCACGAGGTGAATGTGATTCGCCGAATCCCACTTCGGTGAATTGTCTACCGAGGTATCATCGGTGATAGCGTTTACGTCCAGATCAAGCACGTCTGCCATGACGCGTTTGATGACGATTTGAATATCCTGATCGGCCATCACTCTACGTCTCGCACGATCTTGAACCAAGCGGGCCATTGCGCTCGCTGTGCAGGTAGCAACAGGCGCCAAAAGCTCGCACCCGACGGGTCCGCGCCCGTCTTCGAAAAGCCTTGCTCCTCGAAAAGCTTCTGGACCGGAATGTTCTTTGCCGTCGGAATAAGCTGCCCCGTCAGAGCAGTTAAGCCGCGCTGCTCGGCGCAATCACAGAGGTGCGCCAGCATCGCCGCCTCCACTCCGCGTCCGATTACCCGGCAACTGAGCAGAAAATTGTCAATTTCAAGTACGTCATTCAACTGCTGAGCCATCATGACTCCAACAATTCCGTTATCGCCAAACTTGTCGGTTACACCCACCGTAAGCACAACCCAATTGGCCTGAGGCATCAGGCTGGCGAGTTGCGCCTCGGAATACCTGCGCGTCGTGACATTGAGCTGGTTCGTCTTTTGAGTAAGCTGAGATGCTCTTTTAAGGGAGGCGGAATTCACAGGCCCCACTCGAAACTCCATGTTGAGGGCGTGGTAATAGTCTTCGAGGTTGACCGCACTTGAGCGCAACGCCTCCGCACCCGCACGCTGCTGATACAGCTCTCCCCGTCTGAGGTCCTCTTCAGAGATCGCGAGGACGTCGAACCAACCCTCCTCTTGCACCACTTCAATAAAACGTTCCGGCTGCTGCGGAAGTTGAATTACCGTAACCATCGGCAAGGCGCTTCGCACCTGCTCGCATTCGGCCGGATTGTCATCCACCAGCACCATGTGCTCGAGACCGATGCCCAAAACGCCCGCGATTCTCCGCAGGGATTCGCTCTTCGGCTCCCAGTGAATCTGCATTTCAGCAAAATGTTCCTTGCGCAACGCCATGAAGCGATGACGGGAGAAGACTTCGTCCACATCTGCCGCGTTATTCTTGCTTGCTATTGCCAAGATCACGCCCCGCTGCCGTAGTGCCAGCACGTAGCGCTGGAATTCAAGGTAAGCGCTACCGGGATAAGTGGGCCCAAGTTGAATGCCGTCCACCCCGTCTTCTCCCACAACGCCGCCCCACAATGTGTTGTCGAGATCCAGCACGAGGCATTTTTTATTGTACCCGACAAGACAGCGGATAAATTTTACGTATTCGCGAGCAAGATGCGTAAGCATGCTTTGCGCAATCGGCGCACGAGCGTAGAGTCGCATACGTGGGTCGTACCACTGCCGCGCGCCTTGCTGAAATGCCAAACCCGCGTAATCGACCACATAGACGCCCACCGCTGCCGCGGCGACGGCTTGCAAGGCGTCGTTGAGCTGGCTCACCAATCGTGTCTGGCCCGCTGCACTACCGACATCCAGAATGCCAAGACGACGCCAGGAGGGCGGCGCGAAGTTGTGTATGAGCAGCGGCGCG
>JAYVQD010000360.1:0-21707 GCA_043777275.1 Nitrosomonadales bacterium | reverse complement strand
TCGATCAGGTCGGGTTGTACAACTTTGCGTTTGGTCATGGGTTTCCTTGTGGGACGGCAGTTTCCTGCCTAATGACCGATTACACAAAATTATTTACACCCTCCATTGCCTCCGTTGCCCGTACAACGAAACTATACAGATCAGGTCGTAAAAATCCGCGAGCTGGAAGCTGAGCAAGCCGCAAGCTATCGTCGATTGGAAGATTTATTCCAATCCACTCTCTACCACGCCTTCCACGGCGATTTGTAATCCAACGCTCAATCTTGATGGAATTCGCAGCACATCAAATCCGTACCTGGTGCGACTTACTGCGTTCCAAAAAATCCATAAATATAGTCGATCTTCCATCGGCCCATTGCAAATGCTCAGCTACTAGCTCGAAAATAAACTCGTCAATCATTCGAAACGTTGAAGTGCCGGTGGCGGTGGAATCTTTCTACTGATAGGTTCTTCATCCAGATAGTCGGCAACGGTGAGGTAAGCTTTTCCAAGTTCGTTCAGGCTGAATTCCAGTCGGTAAACAGCTATTTCTCCATCTTCATGGTAGGGATAAATACGGAATTCATCTCGATCTTCACCAGGCTCTGCAATGATGCCATTATCAATATCTGCCATTCGATCGCGCTGGTCTTCCACAGATTCTTCGTCGATATTCTCATCATAGAAGTCCTGATCGATCTCGGCATCGAACCAAGGGAATGACTTTGCCACCAACTCGGGTATCGAAAGTCCGGTGTACCAAACCATCCAGTTCATTTCCTCGGATGCATTTCCATGCTCGTCATAAACATATACCGTGAGCGTTGATCGCCCGAGACTCTTATTCACCCGCTCATCGAGGTCTACCGATACTTTTTTGCCGTCCTGGACATGTCGCATTAGCGGCTCGTGGATTGCAAGCTGTCGCAATTTCTGTTGCCGGGGCGTGCCATCGAAGGCATGTTCGAGGTCGGTGCCTGACTGGGCGCCGAAGGTAGCAGTCTTGGGGATATCGATTTTCCATCCCGTTTTTGTCTTAGTGACAGTGCGTTGGTTTACCAAGACCCACAGGGTTTCCTTAGTTTCCGGTATATGTGCGACGAGGATGACGGGCAAGGAGTGATTACTCCAGTAGTCCAAGTGCACGTCACTCCCGTAGTAGGTGTATGCGTCTTTTATCTCGTGAAAATTGCCCTTGCCGGTTTTGATCTGCAAGCCGATTAACTTTCCGGTGGGTTCTTTCTCTACAAGTTCAACATGGGCATCGATTCCCATATCTACTATTGGTTGCTCACGAAATATCCATCCTAGTTCCTTCAGGACGATAGATTCGACAGTGTTTACGCCAATGCGCTCTGTTTCGCTGTAACGGCTCATCGTTCTATCCATCCCTTCTCACCACAGCACATCACATTCTCGTAGCTAAAAAGAGACTAACTCGCGTAAGTCCTTGAAGTAAAACGAACCCACTTTGATGCTGCATCATCGGCGTGTGCGAGGCGGGAGGCGAATCGCCGCCGGGAGTGGATAAGGTGTTCATAGGCGGCATTATAACGACCGGCTTGCCGCTGCCTGTGATACGTTTTGATACGCTCCCGGATGGGTTAGAAGCTGGGGGCTGGCGCAACTACTGCGGCTGAAATCCAATATCCCTTATCAGCTTGCCGTATTTTGCATGATCGTCGCGAATCGCATTGGCGAAAAACTCCGGCGGTTCGTTGACGACGTTCAGGCCAAACCCGGTCATTTTTTCTTTCACGTCGGGCAGTGACATCGCGCGGTTGATCTCCTGATTGAGTTTGAGCACGATATCGCGCGGGGTGTTGGCGGGTGCCACCCAGCCGAACCAGCCGCTGGATTCGTAGCCCGGCAAAGCTTCGGCGATGGTAGGCGTGTCCGGGTATTGCGGCACGCGCTTGGCCACCGTCACCGCCAGCAAACGCAGTTTGCCCGACCGGATGTGCGGCACCAGACCCGATACGCCGTCGATCGCGGCATCGACATGGCCGCCGATAAGTTGCGTTGCGATGTCGGCGCTGCCTTTGTACGGCACATGCAGGTATTTGAATCCGCCCATGACGCGCATCAACTCGATGGTCATGTGCGGAAATCCGCCTTCGCCGTTGGACGCGATGGTGAGCTTGCCGGGATGGGTGCGCGCATAGGCAATCAGTTCCCTGGCGGATTTGAACTGCGTGGCGGGATGCCCGACCAGCACCAGAAAATTGGTCGCGCCCATCGCGATCGGCGCGAAATCCCTGATCGCGTCGTACGGCAACTTTTTATAGGTATGCGGCTGCACCACCAGATTGCCGCCTTGACCGCCGGCGATGGTGTAGCCGTCGGGTACGGCTTTCGCGGCGAGATCAAGCCCCAGTTGCCCTGCCGCGCCGGCGCGATTGTCGACAATCACGTTGTGTCCGAAACGCTCGCTCAACTTGGGCGCGATCAGCCGCGTCATGATGTCCATGGTGTTGCCGGGCGGAAACGGGATGATGATGCGGACGGACTTGGCGGGGTAGGGCGGCCCAGAGCCTGTGGCGGTTTGCGCGTGCGCGGTGACCGGCAGGGCGAAGACCCAGAAAAACCAGAAGAACCAGAATATCGACAGAGCGAGTGCAGGCGAGAAACGCATGGAATTCTCCACTTGTACAATCGGCAGGTCTGACTATAATCGCACAGATCATATTAAGGAGTGAGACCGGCGTGCAATACTCTCGCGCAGGATGGCTGGTGATACTGGTGTGCGCACTCATGCTGCCGGTGTTGTCGTCGTGTCTGACGCCGGCACAACAACTGCTGCTGTCGCTTATCCCCGATGGTACGCTGTCCACGATGCTCAGTCATTTCGAAAAAGCCCCCAGCGCCAACCGGCAGCGCGTGGCGGAGCTTGAACACAAGGGTGACTGGGTGGAACTCGCGAAATTCGCCGAAGAAAATCTCGCCAAAGATCGTGCCAGCGCGGCGTGGTGGATGGTGGCGGGTTACGCCTATTCGCAGCAGAAGCAGCACGCGCGCGCGATTCAGTGTTTTCGTGAAATGGTGCGGCTGGAGCCCGATATGGCGGACGGCTGGAATCTGCTGGCGCAGGAGCATCGCGTCGTGGGCGACCCGCAGCGGGCGATCGCCATTGTGAATAACGCGTTGCTGGTGTTGCGTGAGTCGCCGTCGACGCTGCTGATTCTGGGCGACGCCAACAGCGATTTGCAACGCTTTGAACCGGCGGTGCGGGCGTATCGTCAGGCGCTGGATTTGAACGGCGGATTAACGCCGGCGTGGGCCGGGCTGGCGCACGGTTACATCAAACTGGGGCGTGCAGACGAAGCGGAAAGCATTGCGCGCTCATTGGAAAAATCCAATCCGCAACTGGCAGCGGCGATACGCCAGGAGATCGCGGGCGCGGAACGCCGTCCTTAGGTTGATTTCTCAGACCGCCTTCAACGCGGGCGTCAGATGCGGCGCCAGTTGCTTGACCATCTGGCTTAACAGGGTGAGGTTGCCGCCGATGATGTTGCCGGACTTCATGTACTGATCGTTGCCTTGCAGATCGCCGACCACGCCGCCGGCCTCGGTGATGAGCAACGAGCCTGCCGCGATATCCCACGGCGCGAGGCCGATTTCCCAAAACGTATCGAGCCGCCCGGCAGCGACATACGCGAGATCCAGCGCCGCCGAACCCGCGCGGCGCACCCCGGCAGTGTTTTGCATGATGTCGCGCAACATCGCGAGATAAGCGTCGAGGTGTTTGTGTTCCTTGAACGGAAAACCGGTGCCGACCAGCGCGGATTTCAGTTGCAGCCGTTTGCTCACGCGCAGACGCGAGTCGTTCAGATACGCACCGGCGCCGCGCGTGGCGGTGAACAAATCGTTATTGCCCGGATCGTAGACCACGGCCTGCGTAATCACGCCTTTGTGCGACAGCGCAATCGATACCGCGTATTGCGGAAAGCCGTGCAGAAAATTGGTGGTACCGTCGAGCGGATCGATAATCCATTGATACTCTGACTTTACGGCGGGGTTAATCTCGCCCGACTCCTCTGCTAAAATCGAATGCTTCGGATACGCTTCAAGCAGCGTGCGGATGATGATCTGCTCGGCGTCTTTATCCACCTCGGTGACAAAATCATTGGCGGCTTTTTCGCGCACCGCGACGATATCCAGATTGCGCGCGGCGCGATTAATCAAGTTGCCCGCGCTGCGGGCGGCCTTGATCGCGGTGTTGAGCATGGGATGCATGGTTTTAATGCCGTGAAAAGTGAAACGTGAAACGTGAAGGAACGAGCGAGGTATTGTACGTGATATGAGTGACTCTCTTAAAAACATCCGCATCGTGCTGTGTGATACACGGCATCCGGGCAATATCGGCTCGACCGCGCGCGCCATGAAAACCATGGGGCTGTCGCAGCTTTATCTGGTGAACCCGCATCTGTTCCCCGATAAACAGGCCGATTGGCTGGCGACCAATGCCGTGGATGTGCTGGAGCAAGCCACCGTGTGCGCTGATCTGGATACGGCGTTATCCGGCGTGGTGCTGGCGGTGGCCTGCACCGCGCGCAGCCGCGAAATCGCCGTGCCTGCGGTGACCGCGCGCGAGGCGGCGGCGCGTCTGGTGGAGGTGGCGCACACGCAGCCGGTGGCGCTGGTGTTCGGCAGCGAAGTGCGCGGCCTGACCACCGATCAGGTCAAACGCTGCCAGATGGTGGCGACGATACTGACCGACGCCAGCCATTCCTCGCTTAATCTCGCGGCAGCGGTGCAGGTGTTTGCCTATGAGTTGCGCCTGCACGCGGTTGAGCAGACGTTGCCAACCGGCGTGACCGGCGCGAACATGCCGCGCAATCTCGCCACCCACGAAGAAATTGAGTTGTTCTACGCGCATCTTGAACGAGAGTTGATGGCCTGCGGCTTTTTGAATCCCGCACAGCCGAAACGCTTCATGCAGCGCGTGCGGCGCATGTTCGCGCGCATGCAACTGGAGCACGAAGAAGTCAAAATCCTGCGCGGCGTGGTGCGCACACTGCGCACGCCGAAAAAGCGCGGCGACCGGGATGAATAGATAAGCATCTGTTTTTAAACAATAATTTTATGGCGTTCCTCAATAGCCGATAAATTTAGTACACTATTCAGCCGCCATTCTGTTTTTCTCTTTCAACCCTATGTTTTCACGCATAAAAGAAGAAATCGCCGTGGTGTTTGAGCGCGATCCGGCCGCGCGCAATACTTGGGAGGTCATCACCTGCTACCCGGGCTTTCATGCGCTGCTGCTGCATCGCGTGGCGCACGGTGTGTGGGGCGCGGGCTTCAAGTGGTTGGGCCGCTTTATTTCGCATTGCGCGCGTTGGCTGACGGGTATCGAAATTCATCCCGGCGCCACCATCGGCCGGCGCTTTTTTATTGACCACGGCATGGGCGTGGTGATCGGCGAAACGGCCGAAATCGGCGACGATTGCACGCTGTATCACGGTGTCACGCTCGGTGGCACCTCGTGGAACAAAGGCAAGCGCCACCCGACGCTCGGCGCAGGCGTGGTGATTGGCGCGGGGGCGAAAGTGCTGGGGCCGATTACGGTTGGTGATCACGCGAAAATCGGATCGAACGCGGTGGTGGTGAAAGATGTGCCGGCGAATGCAACTGCCATCGGCATTCCCGCGCGCGTGGTTGAGTCACAACCGGCCCAGGAATCGAACGGGCGCTTCGCCGCCTACGCCGTAGGCCGCGACGAAAACGACCCACTGGCGCGCACCATGACGGAGATTATCAGTCACGCGAACGACACCGATAAACGCCTTGAAGAACTGCGCGCTGAACTGGCGCAATTGCGCGCGGCTGCAAGTGAGCGGAACTTGCCCCATTCATAGTTGACTAAATCAGTCGGGATAGCTAAACTTGAGCGAATTACTCGGCAATAGGTTTTGTTTAAGTATTTGTTTTTAAACGATATTTCATAGGTGGCGCGATGCGGCTCACAACCAAAGGGCGGTTTGCGGTAACGGCGATGGTGGATCTGGGGCTGCGCCATGGTGGCGGCCCGGTGACGCTGGCGGAAATCAGCGCGCGGCAGAAAATCTCCCTGTCGTATCTGGAGCAATTGTTCGGCAAGCTGCGCCGCAAGCAAATTGTGGAAAGCGTGCGCGGGCCGGGCGGCGGTTACTTTCTGGGCCGCAACATGCGCGAACTGTCGGTGGCTGAAATTATCCTCGCGGTGGATGAGCCCCTTGATGCCACGCAATGCGGCGGCAAAGAAAACTGCCACGACGATCAAAAGTGCATCACCCACGATCTGTGGGCTTCGCTGAACCAGCGTATTTTTGAATACCTCGGTTCGATGACGCTGCAGCAGTTGGTGGATAACCAGCGCGCCAAGGAATCCGGCGTGGTGACCATGCACGACATGCGCCCGAGCGCCACCAAGCGCGCGGCGGTTTCGGTCTGATTCCGGTCTGATTCCTTAGGCATTGCCGCGATGAGCTTCGTCTATTTCGATCACAACGCCACCACGCCGCTCGACGCGCGCGTGCTGGAAGCGATGCTGCCGTTTCTGCGCGAGCAGTACGGCAATGCGTCGAGCCGGCACGATCTGGGCATCAGCGCGCGCCGCGCCATCGATCAGGCGCGCGAGCAGGTGGCCGCGCTGGTGAATGTGCGTCCGCCGCAGGTGGTGTTTACCTCGGGCGGCACCGAGGCGAATAATTTGTTTATCAAGGGCGCGGCGGAGATTTTGAAACCGTCGCAAATTGCGGTGAGCGCGATTGAGCATCCGTGCGTCGCCAAGCCTGCTGCGGCATTGGCACGCAAAGGTTGGGCCGTGCGCAAGCTGGCGGTTACGCGCAAGGGCACGGTGGATTTGAACGATGTCGATGCCGCGTTGCAAACGCCTACGGGCATGGTCTCGGTGATGTTCGCCAATAACGAAACCGGCGTCGTTCAGGATGTCGCCGCGATTGCGCAACGCGCGCGTGCCGCCAAAGCGTGGATGCATACCGACGCGGTGCAGGCGCTGGGTAAAATCGCCGTCGATTTCGACGCATTGAACGTGCATGCGATGACGCTTTCCGCGCACAAGATTTACGGGCCGAAAGGCGCGGGTGCGCTGATCGTCGATAAGCGTATTGAATTGTCGCCGTTGATTGCGGGCGGCGGGCACGAGCATGGCTTGCGTTCCGGTACCGAGAACGTGCCTGCGATAGTCGGCTTTGGTGCGGCGGCTGAACTCGCCGCGAGCCGCTTGTCGGAGCTTGCGCCGCGTCTGGAAAAACTGCGCGCCCGCGTCGAGCAGGGTTTGACCCGCATGGGTGCGGTGCTGTTCGGCGCGGCGTCACCCCGCGTGCCCAATACCAGCTACTTCGCGTTCAAAGGCATCGACGGCGAAACGCTGATTATCGAACTCGACAAGCTGGGCTTTGGTGTCGCGGCGGGTGCGGCGTGTTCGAGCGCGAACCCGGAGCCTTCCGCCACCTTGCTGGCGATGGGCATCGCACCGGAAATGGCGCGCGGCGCGGTGCGTTTTTCGCTGGGTGCGGCGAATACGGCAAACGAAGTGGATGATTTTCTGAAAGCGGTGAAGCAGGTGGTGGCGCGACTGAAAAACCTTACGGCGATGGCGGTGTAACGATATGACCATACAACTCACTGAAAACGCAGCCAAACAAATCAGGCTGCAATTGACCAAGCGCGGCAAAGGCGTGGGCTTGCGCGTGGGCATCAAAAAAGTCGGCTGCTCAGGCTGGACCTACACCTACGACTACGCCGACGAGGTGAAGCCGAACGATCAGGTGTTCGAGGCGTTCGATTCCAAGTTGGTGGTGGACGACAAGAGCATCGAGTTTATCGATGGTTCAAAACTCGATTTCGTCAAAGACGGTTTGAAGCAAACCTTCAAGTTCGACAACCCGAACGTCGATGCCATGTGCGGCTGTGGTGAGAGTTTTAGCGTCAAAGAAAAAACTCAATAAAAACAAATACTTAAGGTTTTATATGAGCAGCGCAGCGATTCAGGAACTGGTCAATCAGCCCTACAAGCACGGCTTCGTCACCGATATCGAATCCGATACCGCGGCCAAGGGCTTGAGCGAAGACACCATCCGGTTTATTTCGGCGAAGAAAAACGAGCCGGAGTGGCTGCTGGAATTTCGTCTCAAGGCCTATCGCCACTGGCTGACCATGACGCCGCCGGCGTGGCCCAATGTGCATTATCCGGAAATCGATTTTCAGAACATCAGTTACTACTCCGCGCCGAAGTCGAAGAAAAAACTCGCCAGCATGGATGAGGTCGATCCCGAATTGCTGCGCACGTTTGAAAAACTTGGCGTGCCGATGAATGAACGCGCCGCACTCGCGGGCGTGGCGGTGGACGTGATTTTCGATTCGGTATCGGTGGCTACCACCTACAAACAAAAGCTCGCTGACGTGGGCATTATCTTCGGCTCCATCTCGGAAGCCGTACGTGACCATCCCGATCTGGTGCGCAAATACATGGGCTCGGTGGTGCCGGTGGGCGACAACTTTTACGCGGCGCTGAATTCCGCGGTGTTCACCGACGGCTCGTTTTGCTACATCCCCAAGGGCGTGAAATGCCCGATGGAGTTGTCCACGTATTTTCGGATCAACACGCAGGATTCCGGCCAGTTCGAGCGCACGCTGATCGTGGCCGAAGACGGCGCCTCGGTGTCGTATCTCGAAGGCTGCACCGCGCCCAAGTTTGATACCAATCAGTTGCACGCGGCGGTGGTGGAGCTGGTGGCGATGGACAACGCCGACATCAAATATTCGACCGTGCAGAACTGGTACGCGGGCGACGAAAAAGGCGTGGGTGGCATCTACAACTTTGTCACCAAGCGCGGCCTGTGCAAGGGTGTGAACTCGCGCATTTCGTGGACGCAGGTCGAAACCGGTTCGGCGATTACCTGGAAGTACCCGTCGTGCGTGTTGCGCGGCGACAACTCGGTGGGCGAGTTTTATTCGGTGGCGCTGACCAATCACTATCAGCAGGCCGACACCGGCACCAAGATGATTCACCTCGGCAAAAACACCCGCAGCACCATCATCAGCAAAGGTATTTCGGCGGGCAACTCCAACAACAGCTATCGCGGGCTGGTGCGTATTGCGCCTACAGCCGCCGGCGCGCGCAATTATTCGCAGTGCGACTCCATGCTGATTGGTGACCAATGCGGCGCGAATACCTTTCCGTATATCGACGTGCGCAACCCCAGCGGCAAGGTCGAGCACGAAGCCACCACCTCGAAAATCGGCGAAGACCAGTTGTTCTATTTTCAGCAGCGCGGCATCGGCGCCGAAGAAGCGGTGTCGATGATTATCAACGGCTTCTGCAAGGAAGTGTTTCAGCAATTGCCGATGGAGTTCGCGGTTGAGGCGACCAAACTCCTCGGTCTTAAATTGGAAGGCAGTGTGGGATGATTAACAGCAACGCAAAAACTTTGCTCGACATCCACGGCCTGACGGCCACCGTGGCGGGCGTGACGATTCTGAAAGGCATCGACCTCAAAGTGCGCGCGGGTGAAGTACACGCCATCATGGGGCCGAACGGCTCCGGCAAAAGCACGTTGGCTAAAGTGCTGGCGGGCCACCCGGCGTATGAGGTGACCGGCGGCACGGTATTGTTTGAAGGCAACGATTTGTTCGCGCTGGCCGCCGAAGCGCGCGCGCGCGCGGGGTTGTTCCTCGGTTTTCAGTATCCGGTTGAAATCCCCGGTGTGTCGAACAGTTCGTTTTTACGGCTTGCCTACAACACGGTGCAGGGCGGGCGCGGCAAGGAAGAACTCGATCCGCTGGAGTTCGACGACTACGTGCGCGAAAAAATGAAACTGCTGGAAATGAGCCCGGAGTTTCTGGATCGCAGCGTGAACGACGGCTTTTCGGGCGGCGAGAAAAAGCGCAACGAGATTTTGCAAATGGCGATCCTCGATCCACGCCTGTCCATCCTCGACGAAACCGATTCGGGGCTGGATATTGACGCGCTGCGTATTGTCGCCGGTGGCGTGAACAAGCTGCTGACCGCGGACAACGCCTGCGTGCTGGTCACGCACTATCAGCGCCTGCTGAATTACATCACGCCGGACTATGTGCATGTGATGGAAGCGGGGCGCATCATTAAAACCGGCGACAAGTCGCTGGCGCTGGAACTCGAAGCGCGCGGCTACGATTGGCTGCTGGACGGTAGCACGAGCGCAAGCGCAAAGGCCGCGGCATGAGCGCTGTCGTAGCACCGGTTACCCATCCATTTGTGGAATCGCTCGTCGCTGGCGGGCGCGCGCTGCCCGCCAGCGACGCATCGTGGCTGAACACGCGCCGTGCCGCTGCGCTGGAACGCGCCAATGCGTTGAGTGTACCGACCACGCGTGATGAAGAATGGCGCTTTACTGATCTTGCGCCGCTAAACAAGCTGCGCGTCGAGTCAGCCGCAGTGGCGTCCTCTGTTGTTGATGTGATGCCCTTTGCCGTGCCGGAAGCGGTGCTGCGGTTAACCTTTGTCGATGGCGTGTATGCGCCGTCGCTCTCAGGCGGGCGCGCGTTGCCGCCCGGCGTCACCGTGAGCACGCTGGCGGAGGCATTAAAAATCAACGCCGCGCTGATCGAGCCTCATCTGGCGGCGCATGCGGGTTTCCACAAACAGGTATTCACCGCACTTAACACGGCGTGGCTGCGCGATGGCGCGGTGGTGCATCTGGCGAAAAACGCAGTGCTTAACCAACCGCTGCATCTGCTGTTTATCGCCGCGCAAAAAGACGCTGCAAGCTGTCCGCGTTGCCTGATCGTGGCGGAGACTGGCGCACAATGCACCGTGATCGAGGACTACGTTGCCGCGACCAGTGAAGCGTATTTCACCAATGCCGTCACCGAAATCGCCATCGCGCCCAACGCGCGCGTGCGCCATGTGCGCTTGCAGCGCGAAAGCGTCGCCGCGGTGCATATCGCCTCGTGCGCGGTGTCGCTGGCGAAAGACGCCTCGTATATTTCGCAATCGATTGCGTTTGGCGCGCGGCTGTCGCGCTACAACCTCGATGTGCTGCATCACGGCGAAGGCGCCGAAGCGGTGATCGATGGCCTGGCGCTGATTAGCGGCCGGCAATGCGCCGACACGCACACCACGATGGATCATGTGCGGCCGAACGGACGCTGCGCGCAGTTGCACAAAACCATCGTTGGCGGTTCGGCGCACGCCGTGTTCAACGGCAAGGTATTGGTGAGGAAGGATGCACAGTTGACCAACTCCGCGCAGCAAAGCCGCAATCTGTTGCTATCCAGCACCGCGCGCGTAGATACCAAGCCGCAACTGGAGATTTTTGCCGACGACGTGAAATGCGCCCATGGCGCCACCGTCGGGCAACTGGATGCCGAGCAACTGTTTTATTTGAAGAGTCGCGGTCTTCTCGATGGGGCGGCACGCAATCTGCTGACTTATGCGTTCGGCGCAGAGATTGTGGATCGCATCCCGGTCAAATCGCTGGTGGCGCAGTTGGAAAAAACCGTGATGGCGCAGACTCAGGCGGGTGTGTGAGATGAACGCGCCTTTAAAAATGCCTGCGTTTGACGTTGCGCACATTCGCAAGGACTTTCCGATACTGGAACTCAAGGTCAACGATAAGCCGTTGGTGTTTCTGGATAATGCCGCGTCGAGTCAGATGCCCACGCAGGTGATGGATCGCTGGCGGCGTTATCAATCCGCGCAGCATGCGAACATTCATCGCGCAGTGCATTACCTGTCTGAAACCGCGACCGCCGAATACGAAGCCGCACGCCGCAAGCTGCAAGCGTTTATCAACGCCCGCGAAGAACGTGAAGTGATTTTCACCAGCGGTACCACGGAAAGCATCAATCTGGTGGCGCACGGCTGGGGTCGCAAGTTTCTGAACGCGGGCGACGAGATTATTCTCACCACGCTCGAACACCATTCGAACATCGTGCCGTGGCAGATGGTGGCCGATGAAAAGGGCGCGAAGATCCGTGTGGCGCCGATCTTCGACAACGGCGAACTGGATCTGGCCGCTTACGAAAAGTTGTTCAACGGCCGCACCAAAATCGCCTGCTTCACCCATGTATCGAACGCGCTGGGCACCATCAACCCGGTGCGCGAGATGATTGCGATTGCGCGTAAACACGGCGCGGTAACGCTGGTGGACGGTGCGCAGGCCGCGCCGCATTTGAGTGTGGATGTGCAGGCGCTCGATTGCGATTTTTATGCGTTCTCCGGCCACAAGCTGTGCGGCCCCACCGGCATCGGCGTGCTCTACGGCAAGGCCGCGCTGCTCGAAGCGATGCAGCCGTTCAAGGGCGGCGGCGACATGATTTTGTCGGTGACGTTCGAGAAAACCACCTACGCGCCGATACCCGCCAAGTTTGAAGCGGGCACGCCACCGATTGCCGCCGCGATTACGCTGGGCGCGGCGGTGGATTATTTAACTGAAATTGGTATGAATCGTATCGCGGCGCATGAAACCGATTTGCTCGACTACGCCACCACCGAAGTCACAAAAATGCCTGGCCTGCGCATTATCGGCACGGCGGAGAAAAAGACGGCGGTGTTGTCGTTTACGATTCAGGGCGTGCATCCGCACGACGTGGGCACGCTGCTCAACGAAGACGGCGTGGCAATCCGCACCGGCCACCACTGCGCGCAGCCGGTGATGCAGCGCTTTAAGGTGCCGGCCACTTGCCGTGCGTCGTTCGCGTTTTACAACACGTTCGCCGAAGTGGACGCGTTGGTGGCGTCTATTCGGCGGGTGCAAAAAGTATTTGGGTAATCAAATAAGGTCAAAAGCTTTTTGCCACAGATGAACACAGATGAACACAGATTTAAGTTCAAGCGCGTCCTTGGTCTTGGGATTATCTGTGTAAATCTGTGTAAATCTGTGTTTATCTGTGGCTAAAAAGGTTTTGAAGTAAATCATGGCTGACAGCAGAAATCTCTATCAGGAAGTGATCCTCGATCACAACCGGAAGCCGCGGAATTGGGGCGCGCTGGCGGATGCCACGCACAAATCCGAGGGACTGAATCCGTTGTGCGGCGATCATATTTATGTGTCGCTGAAACTCGCGGGCACGAACATTGATGCCGTGCAGTTCGAGGGCGAATCGTGCGCGATCTGCAAGGCGTCAGCGTCGATGATGACCACGCTGGTCAAAGGTAAATCGCAACAAGACGCTGAGCAAATGGTGAACGAGTTTCGTGATATGGCCACCGGAAAGCTGGATACCAGTACTAAACCGCACCATCTGGGGCGGCTGACGGTGTTTGCCGGTGTGCGTGATCTGCCGACGCGGGTGAAGTGTGCGATTTTGCCGTGGCACACACTGCACGCGGCGTTGCATTCGCATGCAACGATCTCGACCGAAGCAGACGCTGATCCCGTGCATGCGCAGGTGATTGGAACGTAGATATCAATAAAATGTATTAAAAACAAATACTTACATTATGCCGAAGATTTCAGAAATAGAATCCACGCCGAATCCGAATGCGATGAAGTTCATTCTCAAGGAGCCGCTGACCTGGGGCATCACGCGTTCATACGACAGCGCTGAACAGGCGCACAACGACAAGCTGGCGGCGGCGCTGTTCGATATCCAGCATGTGACCAGTGTGTTTTATGTCGATCACTGGATTACGGTGACGCAAAACGGTCAGGCGGATTGGAATGAACTCAAGCGCACGCTGGCGGTGCCGATACGCGAAGCGCCGGGGGCGGATGCGCAGTCCGGGCAAATGATGCAGGACGCCGAAGCCAGTTTTGATCCGTCGAAAATGAGCGCCGAAGATATCGCGCGTCTCGACAAGATCAACGAAATTCTCGATGAGCAAATTCGCCCCTATCTGCAAAACGACGGCGGCGATCTTCATGTCGTGGGGCTCGAAGGCAACAAGTTGAGCGTGCATTATCAGGGCGCGTGCGGCAGTTGCCCCAGTTCGCTCTCGGGCACGCTCACCGGCATCGAAAATCTGGTGCGGCAGATTGAGCCGGATATCGAGGTGGTGGCGGTTTGAGTTGCTAATGGGGTGAAGGCGGAATGGACACCCTGACCCACGCGCTTTCCGGCGCACTACTCGCGCGCGCGACTGCGCCGACGCCCGCAGCGGATGTTATTCCCATCCGCCGCCGCATCGCCATCGGCGCACTGGCTGCTGCCTTTCCTGATATCGATGTTGTCGCCTCGTGGCTGTCGCCGCTGTCGTATCTTTATCATCATCGTGGTGTTACGCATTCGCTGGTGATGCTGGCGTTGTGGGCGTTGTTGCTGGCGTGGCTGTGTACGCGGGTGTGGCGTAACGTGGAAAATGCGGGTCCAGGCTGGCGCGCGTACGCGGGGGTGATTGCGTGGGGCATCGCGGCGCATATCGCGGGTGACTGGATCACCTCGTTCGGCACCATGGTGTTTGCGCCGCTGTCGGATTGGCGCGCGGCGTTATCGACCACCTTCATTATCGATTTATGGTTCAGCGGCATCATTATCGCGGGGCTGCTGGCGAGCTGGCTGTGGAGAAAGTCCCGCTGGCCAGCGGTGGCAGGCATGGGTGTGCTGTGCGCGTATGTGGGGTTTCAGTTTGCGATGCAGCAGCGCGCGATTGATTTCGGTGCGCAGTATGCGCGGGTGTCAGGGTTGCGCGATGCGCGGGTGAGCGCCTTGTCACGCCCGTTATCACCATTTAACTGGATGGTGGTTGTTAAGTCGGATGAACGATATCACTACAGCCTTGTCAGTTTGTCGGCAAACGTTGCGCCCAAGCCGCTGGCCGCGGATGCGGGCGTTTTTGCCAGGCTGGGCGCGCCGTATCTGCCGTTAAGCGAGGCGCAATGGGTGCGCGCGGATCGCTGGGGCGGCGCCGCACAATCGGTTTTGGCGCGCGAAGTCATCGCGCAGCCGCAGTTCGCGTTTTTTAATTGGTTCGCGGCGTATCCAATGCTCTATCGCGTGGATAGCGGCAATCCGCATACCTGCGTGTGGTTTCAGGATTTACGGTTTTTTACGCCGGGCCGCGCGGTGTGGCCGTTTCGGTACGGCATGTGCCGCGAGTCGGGCGGGCAGTGGCGTCCCTTCGAACTCCTGGGGGACAATGCGGCGTTGCCGGTGTACTGATTTTTAATGAGGAGCAGATTGATGAACCATCGTTTCATTTTCGTGTTGCTTTCAAGCGTGGCTATGCTTTGGTTGGCTGGTTGTCAGACGGTGCAAACCACCGGTGGCGGCACGGTGGGCGTCGATCGCGCGCAGCGCATGTCGGTATCGGGCGCGCAGATTAACGCGGCGGCTGAACAGTCTTATCAGCAGACGATGCAGGAGGCGTCGGCCAAGAGCATCCTCAATCGCGATCCGAATGTGGTGAACCGCGTGCGTGCGGTGGCCAGCCGCCTGATCCCCGCGACTGCGGCGTTTCGCGCCGATGCGCCGGGATGGCGCTGGGAAATAAACGTGATTTCATCGCCGGAGATCAATGCATGGTGTATGCCCGGCGGCAAGATCGCGGTTTACACCGGCTTGCTCGACAAACTGGCGCTGTCGGATGCGGAACTGGCGGCGGTGATGGGCCACGAAATTGCCCACGCGCTGCGCGAGCACGGGCGCGAGCGCGCTTCGCAGCAGGCCACGCAAAACGCGGTGATCGGCGTCGGCGCGGCGGTGCTGGGCGTGGGGCAGGGCGGCGCGAGTCTGGCAAATATTGTGGCGCAGGTGACGTACGGCTTGCCTAACTCGCGTGAGTTCGAACGCGAGGCCGATCGCATGGGCGTGGAACTCGCCGCGCGCGCGGGCTATGATCCGCGCGCCGCGATCACGCTGTGGCAGAAAATGGCGCAGGCCAGCGGCGGCGGCGGCCCCGGTTTTTTAAGCACGCATCCGACGGCGGCTGATCGCATCACGGATTTGCAGAAATACGCCGCGCAGGTGATGCCGATCTATCAATCGACACAGCGGCGTTAAGTTATAACTATTTGTTTTTAAAGGGTTATTTTGTGAAAAGACTCCGTGTGGCGTGTGCGCCATGGTTGTTCGCGGCAGGGGTGGCGGCGCAGAGTGTGACGGCGCACGCGCAGGCCCCAGCAACGGGAGGCGTTTATCCCGCCAAACCGATACGCATGATCGTGCCGTTTCCGCCCGGTGGCGGTAACGACATTCTGGCGCGCACGGTGAGTCAGCGTCTGACGGATGTGGTGCATCAGCAGATCATCGTTGATAACCGCGGCGGCGCGGGTGGTGCGCTCGGCGCACAGATTGCGATCAACGCCGCGCCGGATGGCTACACGCTGTTTCTCGGCAGCGTCGGCAACCTCGCGCAGAATCCGGTGTTGCAGGAAAAGCCGGCTTACGATCCGCTGCGCGATTTTGCGCCGGTCACGTTGCTGGCAACCTCCGTGTTCGCGCTGGCGGTGAACAACGCCGTGCCCGCGAAATCGGTGCAGGAGTTGATCGCGCTGGCAAAAGCGAAACCCGGCGCGCTCAATTACGCCTCGGCAGGCAATGGCTCGTCGCTGCATCTGGCGGCAGAAATTTTTAAACACGCGACATCGACGAATATTGTGCATGTGCCGTACAAGGGCGCCACGCCCGCCTTCACCGACATGATCGCAGGTCAGGTGCAGATGATTATCACCACCATGCCGGCGGCGCTGCCGCATGTGCGCAGCGGCAAAGTGCGCGCGCTGGGAACGTCCGGCCGCAAGCGCGCGCCGGTGCTGCCCGAGGTGCCGACGATTGCTGAAACGGTTCCGGGTTTTGAGGTGCTGAACTGGCAGGGCATTACCGTGCCCGCGAAAACGCCTGCGGCCATTGTGCAGGCGTTGCACGTGCATCTCACCGCCGCGCTCAAACGGCCGGGCATGACCGAGGCTTTGTTCGCGCAAGGGCTGGATGCAGCAGGTGCGGGGCCGGATGAATTCGCTGCGTTGATTAAATCCGAGATTGCCAAGTACGGTCGCGTGGTCAAGGCCGCCGGCATACGCGGAGAATAAAAATGAATGACGTCTTGATGGTGGTTCCCGATGATTTTCCGTCGGTGTTTGACGGCAGTGCCGCGCATGAGCGTGCAAAAAAACTCGGTGGGGTAACGCTATTTTGCGAGCGCGGCGCGGATGACGCCGCCGAACTGGCGCGCCGTATCGGCGGCGCAACGGTGGCCGTGAATATTCGTGCCTATGCGCCGTTCACCGATGCGGTGTTTGCCGCGTGTCCGAATCTGCGTCTGGTGTCGATCTGGGGCGTGGGCACCGATCAGATCGATCTGGCGTCCGCGGCGCGGCGCGGCATTACCGTGTGCAATACGCCGGGCGCGAACGCCATTGCCGTGGGCGAACATGCGATTGCGCTGATGCTGTCGGTGGCGCGCAAGATTCCGCAGATCGATCGAGACATGCGCGCGGGGGAATGGCCGCGTGAAATGCTGGGGCAACTGTACGGCAAGACATTGGCCGTGTTGGGTACGGGGGCCATCGGCACACACGTTGCCAAGTTAGCGCGGGCATTCGGCATGACGGTGCTGGAGTGGAGTGCGCGCCGAAACAGCGCCGCCGAGCGCGATGCGGTATTGCGTCAAGCCGATTTTGTGTCGTTGCATGTGCGGCTGACGCCGCAAACACGCGGCCTCATCGGCGTGCGCGAGTTTGCGTTGATGAAGCCGGAGACGATTCTCATTAACACCGGACGCGGCGCGCTGGTGGATCGGGATGCGCTGCATGAGGCGCTGGCGAATCAGCGCATCGCGGGTGCGGGGCTCGATGTGTTTCACGATGAGCCACTGAAAACGGACGACCCGATACGGGGCTTCGCCAATACCGTGCTGTCACCGCACAACGCGGGGCAAACGCCGGAAGTGCGGCGCGATGGATTGCTGCTGACGATTGAGAATGTGGAGCGGTTTTTGGCGGGCGTGCCGCAGAATGTGGTGACGGGTTAGTACCCATCCTACGGACAATTCCCAGGGGTTTCAGTTGAAAAAATTTACCACCGCATCCAACCCGCAGTAGTTCAACGCATGCGTGGTCTGCCCGCGCACAATCGGCTTCGCGTGATACGCCACACTCACGCCGCACTCCGCCATGAATTTCAAATCATTCGCGCCGTCGCCCATGCCGATAATCTGTTCGCGCCGGATGCCCATCAACGCACTCACGCGCAGCAACTCATCGCGCTTGGCATCGGCATTGACGATGCGACCGATGACTTCTCCCGTGAGCTTGCTGTCTTTTACGCCCAGCGTATTGGAATAGGCGTAGTCGAGACCGAGCCGGGGCTTCAACAGTTCGGTAACGTGGGTGAAGCCGCCGGACACCAGCAGCGTTTTGATGCCGTGTTTTTTGGCCGCTGCCAGCAGTATTTCAGCGCCGGGCGAGAGTTTCAGCCGCTCGCCGTAAACACGTTTGAGCGCGCTTTCGTCCAGGCCTTTGAGCAACGCCACACGGCGTTGCAGGCTTTCGTTGTATTCGATCTCGCCGCGCATCGCCTGTTCGGTGATGGCCGCGACTTGCGGCTTTAAATTCACCAGGTCGGCCAGCTCGTCGATGGTTTCGATGGTGATGAGCGTGGAATCCATGTCCATCACCAGCAACCTGAAATCCGCGAGGCGGCGGTCGTCGGGGACGAATGCAAAGTCGAGGCGGGCTTTTTCGCACACGGCGGAAACATCGGCTGCGGGCTGCGTATCCCGCAGCCGAAACGCGGTAGCGGAAATCTGTTCGATAGCGGATGCGCCGGAGGCTTTTGCCAGCACTTTGAGATCGCCGGTTTCGATCTCCGCGCCTTGAATAATCAGATGCATGGGGCTGTGGATTACGGCGTGTCGTCGATTTTGAGTTCGAGCTTGTAGCGTTTGGCGCGCGCGGCGTAATTGACGGCCACGCTGTTGAAGAACGCGATTTCTTCGGGACGCAATTCGCGCACCACTTTTCCCGGCGAGCCCATCACCATCGAACCCTCGGGGATGACTTTTTTCTCGGTGATGAGAGAGTTGGCACCGATCACGCAGTTTTTGCCGATGACCGCGCCGTTGAGTATCACGCTGTTAATGCCGATCAGCGTGCCGTCACCGATGGTGCAGCCGTGGATCATGGACTTGTGGCCGATGCTCACCCCCTTGCCGAGCGTGATCGGAAAGCCGGGGTCGGCGTGCAGCACGCAGCCGTCCTGCACCTGCGAGCCGTCGCCGAGGGTGATGACGTCGTTGTCGCCGCGCACCACGCTGTTAAACCAGATGCTCACATCGCGACCGAGAATAACGTTGCCGATGACCTGCGCGCCGGGGGCGATCCAATAATCGCCGAGGGCGACAATGCGGCGTTCGCCTAATGAATATTTCATAATAAAATAAAATAGTTACGTTATTATTGTGAATGAAACGAAGTGCGGATTATAGCGGAGTGCGTGCGCGCAACCAATCCACCGCGCCCGCGCCTGCCGCGCGTCCACTGGCAAAACACGCGGTGAGCAGATAGCCGCCGGTGGGCGCTTCCCAGTCGAGCATTTCGCCGGCGCAGAACACGCCGGGTGCATCGCGCAGCATCAGGTGTTCATTGAGCGCATCGAAGGTCACGCCGCCCGCACTGCTGATGGCTTTGTCGAGCGGGCGCGGTGCGGTCAGTTTGAGCGGCAAAGCTTTGATAAGTGCGGCCAGCCGCGCAGGATCGGCTAAATCGTCGGCACTGGCGGCCTCGCGCAGCAACCCGGCTTTGACGCCGGAAATGTTCGCCTGATTCTGCAAGTGATTCGACAGCGAGCGCTTGCCGCGCGAGGCGGACAGATCGCGCGTAAGCCGCGGCAGATCACGCAACGGGGCGAGATCAAGATGCAGGGTGGCAGGACCCTGCGCAGCAATCGCATCGCGCAGCGGCGCGGACAGCGCATAAATCAGGCCGCCTTCGACGCCCGAATCCGTGACCATGAACTCGCTTTGCTGCTGATGGGTTGTGCCTGCTGCGTCGGTAAATGAGGCCACCACCGACTTCACTGGCTGCCCGGCGAAACGCGTGCGGAAGTGTTCGCTCCACGCGCAATCGAAGCCGCAATTGGCGGGCCGCAGGGGTGAAATGTTCACCCCGCGCGCAGCGAGCAGCGCGGTCCACGCGCCATCCGAACCCAGCCGCGCCCAACTGCCGCCGCCGAGTGCCAGTACCGTGGCGTCCGTGTTTGCACTAACGATGCCTTGCGGCGTGTCGAATTGCAGCGTGCCGCGGTCATTCCACCCCGTCCAGCGATGGCGCATATGAAACACCACGCCCGCAGCGCGCAGCCGCCGCAACCATGCGCGCAGCAACGGCGCCGCTTTCATTTCTTTGGGGAACACCCGGCCCGACGAGCCGATAAATGTTTCGACGCCCAGCGCATGCGTCCACGCGCGCAACGCCTGCGGCCCCATCGCGGCCAGCCATGGTTCAACGTGCGCGCGTTGCGCGCCGTAGCGGGAGACAAACGGTTCCATGGGCTCCGAGTGCGTGAGATTCAAGCCGCCCTTGCCCGCCATCAGGAACTTGCGGCCGACCGACGGCATGCTGTCGTAGACATCCACCTGAAAGCCGTTGCCGGCGGCAACTTCTGCCGCCATCAGTCCTGCGGGACCGCCGCCGATGATCGCGATGTGCTGCATAAAATGGTTTCCAAAAAAAACGGGGACGCCTGAGCGTCCCCGTGTGCCGCGTGATCTGCGTAAACTGTTTACTTGACCGTGAACTTCTTCGTGCCTGCCGGCTTGTCGCCGAGCGTGATCGCAACCTGATAGTCGCCCGGAGGCCAGCCGCTGGGTTTGCTGATATGGAACTCGCTCGTGGCGGGGCCGGTTGCAGCAATGGTGGCCGTTTCCTCACTCACGTCAGCGGACTTATCACCCTTGTGAAAAGTCCACTTGGCCTTGAGCGTTGCGCTGCCGGTGCCGGTGGTATCCACCGAAGCATAAATCGTGTCGGCCTTGGCGAACGTGTCGCTGGCCGCGGTGACTTTTTTATCTGCACCGATGGCTTTGCCCAGCGTGATGCCGGCAACGCTGACGGGTGCCGGTGCGGGCGCTTCCACTTTGGGCGCGGGTGCCGGGGCTGGTGCGGGGGGCGGCGGAGGTGGCGGGGCTTCTTTTTTGCAGCCGGCAAAGCCGAGAGCCAATGCCGTAAATCCTACGATCGCGAAATATCGAATGCGTTGTGTCATGTGCGCTCCTATCGTTTCGGAATAGTTGATTACTTGGGCGGGATTTTGAGTTTTTGCCCCGGATGAATCATGTTCGGGTCTTTCAGAATGTCTCTGTTCGCCTCGAATATGCGCATGTAGTCATTCGCGTTGCCATATTCGGCCTTGGCGATTTTCGACAGACTGTCTCCGGATTTGACTTCGTAAATCTTGACCGCGGTTGAGCTGGATCCCGATTGGACGTCCGAGAAGTCCGGCATTTCTTCTTCAGCCATGTTAAATCTCCTGTGTGCGGTGGGTGGGTGCTACCAGATGACGTATTGCTGCGCGCACAGGCTATGCCAAGTTCTGTGGCAGGACAATGAAAATATCGCGAAAACATCACGAAAATATCGCCGCGCACGGTGCCGATGTGCAAGTTATTGTTTAATGGATGATTTTTTTGTTTCAGCAATGGGCGCGCTCAAAATCCAAGTGCAACAATCTGGCGGACGCCTTCTTACTTAAAAAAATGGGGTTAGTTGTACTGTGTTAATAATTATGGTATTCTCTCGTCATCATCGTACATTCAGGGAGAATTGTCATGGGAAGTGGATTGGAAGCACGCTTTGAACGCTACG
>JAYVQD010000359.1:0-5619 GCA_043777275.1 Nitrosomonadales bacterium | reverse complement strand
CTGCATCCCGGCAAAGACGATCTGGGCCTCATCATGACGGCGATCCTCGGCGTTGCGGGTTCGTTCGGCGCAACGTTTCTGGGTCAGGCCTTCGGTTGGTACAAGCAGGGGGAAAACGCCGGATTCATCATGTCGATCATCGGCGCGATTGTGCTGCTGGTAATTTACGGCTTTGTCGCGAAAAAGAAAAACCCCGGCGGCGATAGCGGCACGTCTACCTGAACCAAACCGCCATGTTCGCTCTCAACAAATCGGCGGCATCAGCTTCAACAGGCGGCGCGCGCAGCGGCCAATTGCTGGTGCTGCCGCGCACGCTGATTGAGCTCGACGAGGCCGTCAAGCGTTCCAAGGCCATCGTCACCAAGCGCGCGGCGCTGGCTTCGGCTGCGTCGTTGATACCGCTGCCGGGGCTGGACATTGCGGTGGACATAGCCGCGGTGATGCGGCTGATCCCCGCGATCAACCGTGAATTCGGCTTGACGCCGGAGCAGATCGAGCAACTCAGTCCGGGGCGGCAACTGCTGGTCTACAAATCCATGGTCGCCATCGGCGGCATGCTGATCGGCAAGCTGGTGACCAAGGAAATCGCCATTGAGGTGCTGAAAACCGTCGGTGTGCGAATGACCGCCAAACAGGTGGGAAAGTACGTGCCTGTCATCGGCCAGGCGCTATCGGTGTCGCTGGGGTTCGCCGCCATGAAGTACGTCGGGCATCAACACATCAAGGATTGCCGGCGCGTCGTCGAATTCACTTTTGCAGGCGGCAAGCTCTAACCTGCGCTAACGTTCCGCCGCGCGCCTGATATCATTCGGGAATGGTTAATTCCCTGCTCAATCGTCTGGTCCGAACCGTAGTGCCGCTGCCGAACGAAGCCGCCCGTGCCAGCCGTCAAGCGCGGCGCGTCATTGATACGTGGCGCGAGTTGTTGTCGAATCGCGGCGAAGTCTCCGGCGCCGCGGTGGCGCACGAAGCGCTGAATGCCTATCGTGAACTGCCGGTTGCCGCGCGGCCTGCCTTTTTCACCCAGCTTGCCACGGCGTTTGCACCCGATTCCGGCGCGGTGCGCGCGGCGTGTGAAGCCTATATGGCGGATTCATCGCTGGCGAAACTCTCGCAGCTTCAAGCCATCGCCGCGTCGCCTTTGCAAAAATTAAGCCAGCGCCTGAACCAGACCCCCGGCGGCACCGCTACGCTGATCGATGTGCGCAAGCACGTGATCGCCGGGCTCGACGAACATCCCGAATGGAAAATAATCGATGCCGTGCTCGGGCGTCTGTTTAACTCGTGGTTCAACCGCGGTTTTTTGACGTTGCAACGCATCGACTGGCACACGCCCGCGTTCGTGCTGGAGAAACTCATTGAGTACGAAGCGGTACACGAGATTTCCGGCTGGCGTGATCTGCGCCGGCGTTTGCAGAGTGATCGCCGCTGCTTCGCGTTTTTTCATCCGGCGCTGCCGGACGAGCCGCTGATCTTTATTGAGGTAGCGCTGGTCAAAGGCATCAGCAGCGCGGTGCAGCCGCTGCTCGCGCTGGATGCGCCCGTTGCGTCTGCCGAAAAAGCCGACACCGCAGTGTTCTACTCGATTACCAATTGCCAGCCGGGACTGCGCGGCGTGTCGTTCGGCAATATGCTCATCAAGCAAGTCGCGCAGAGGCTCGGCGAAGAATTCCCCCGCATCAAAACGTTTTCGACCCTGTCGCCCATACCCGGATTCACCACGTGGCTCGCGCACAGCGCCGCGGACATCAAAGCGCAAAACGTACTGGTGGCCATCAATGCCTTGAGCACGCCCGACTGGCACCAGCAACCCGCGCTGGCCGAGTCGATGAAAAAAATGCTGCTGCCGCTGTGCGCCTACTACCTGACCACTGCCCTCCACGATGGCGAGCCCGCCGATCCGGTGGCGCGCTTTCACCTCGGCAACGGCGCACGCGCCGAACGCTTGAACTGGCTGGCGGATACCTCTGTCCGGGGCTTGAAAAACTGCGCCGGGCTGATGGTCAATTACGTCTATCATCTCGATCAGATCGAAGACAACCACGAAGTGTATGTGCGCGAACATCGCGTCGCCGCCACCCATGAAATACGCCGCCTGGCGCGCGAATGCGTGCTGGCCAACCCCACAAGAAAAACATAACGGAGCAACACCATGGAAATGACCGGCGAACAACTCATCCCGCAATCGCAGGATGTCACGTGGAAAGCGCTCAACAACACCGAAGTGCTGAAAGCCTGCATTCCCGGCTGCGAATCCATCGAACAAACCGGTGACAACGAATATCAACTGGTAATGATCGCCAAAGTCGGCCCGTTCAGCGCCAAGTTCAAGGGCAAGATGACGCTGTCGGATATCGTCGCGCCGACGTCGTACAAACTGGCGTTCGAGGGCTCGGGCGGTGTTGCCGGTTTCGCCAAAGGTGAAGCCAGCGTGCATTTGTCGCCGCAGGACGGCGGCACCAAACTGGCCTACGCAGCCAACGCCATGATCGGCGGCAAACTCGCGCAGGTGGGTTCGCGGCTGATTGACGGCGTGGCGAAAAAAATCGCCGGTGAATTTTTTACCGCGTTCAATAAACAGGTCAGCAGTCAGTAGCATGCAGGACACATCGTAAGTATTTGTTTTTAAAGTACTTTTTGTTATCATCCTTCACAGGAGGCATCATGGCCGAGAAATTCAGTTTCGTTGTTGATGGAAAATCCGTCGCAGTTGAAGCCGATCCCGCGATGCCTCTGCTCTACGCCTTGCGTTCGGAACTTGGCCTCACCAATCCCAAATTCGGCTGCGGTAAAGCGCAGTGCGGCGCCTGCACAGTGCATGTGGACGGCGCGCCGATGCGCTCGTGCGTCACCCCCGTGAGCCTTATCAAGGGCAAACGCGTCACCACGCTCGCTGGCCTGGGCACGGCGGAAAAACCGCATCCGCTACAGCAAGCCTACATTGATGAAGGCGTGCCGCAATGCGGCTTTTGCCTTTCGGGATGGTTGATGACCGGCGCGGCGTTTCTCAAAAATAATCCGAAGCCCACCGATGCGCAGATACGACAGGCGATGACCGGCATCAAGTGCCGCTGCGGAACGCACATGGCCATCCTGCGCGCGATCAAGCGCGCTTCACAAACCATGAGCGCGTAAGGAGATAACCATGAATACGAATGAGTTTTCCCGCCGCGATTTCTTCAAAACCACGGGTGCGCTGGTTGTCAGCATCGCCCTGCCCGGCTCGATTGAATCGGCGCTGTCGCAGACTGCCGCCGGCAAGCCACCACTGTTGCCCGACGAGCTCGACTCGTGGATCGCGATATTGCCCAACGGCAACGCCACCGCCTACTTCGGCAAGATGGACATGGGCCAGGGCGTCGATGTCGCCGTGCAGCAGATGGTGGCCGAAGAACTCGATCTCGCGTTCGAGCGCGTCAACATCATCATGGGCGACACGGCGCTGACCTGCAATCAGGGCGGCGCGTCCGGCAGCACCGGGCTCCAACGCGGCGGTGTCGCGCTGCGCAATGCCGCGGCGGAAGCACGCCGCGTGCTGGTGGAGCGCGCGGCGCAGAAACTCGGTGTGCCTGCGGCGCAACTCAAGGTAGAGAACGGCGTGGTGATGACGGGCGCGCAGCGCGTGGCCTATGGCGAACTGATCGGCGGCCAGTATTTCCATCACAAACTCGAATGGAACAAGCAGTACGGCAATCCGCTGGCGGTTAAAGGCGCGGCCGAACCGAAAAAACCGTCGGAATACAAAGTCGTCGGCAAGCCGTTTCCGCAAGCCATCATCACCGAAAAAGTCATGGGTAGGCAGCAGTTCATCACCGACATCAAGGTCGATGGCATGGTGCATGCACGTGTGGTGCGCCCGCTGAATGCAGGCTGCTCGCTGGTGTCGGTGGACGAGAGTTCGATCAAACACATTCCCGGCGTGCGCGTGGTACGCGAGAACAATTTTCTCGCCGTGGTCGCGGATAAGGAATGGGATGCGGTGCGCGCAGCGGAAGCGCTCAAGGTCGAGTGGTCGCCGCAGTGCCATCCGTTCCCCGCCATGGCGACGCTGTATGAGCACATCCGCAAATCGCCGGTCGTCAAAAAAGAAACCCCGGTGAATCGCGGCAATGTGGATGAAGCATTCAAGAGCGCGGCGAATGCAGGGACAATCGCCATCACCGCTGAATACGAGTGGCCGCTGCAATCACACGCCAGCATGGGCCCGGCCTGCGCCATCGCTGATATGAACGGCGACACCCCGCGCCTGTGGACCGGCTCACAAAAACCGCATTACGGCCGCTCAGGGTGCGCGCGCATTACCGGCATCCCCATGGAGAAAATGCGCGCCACGTGGATACCCGGCCCCGGCTCGTACGGGCGTAACGACGCCGGCGACTGCGCAGTCGATGCCGCGATCATCTCCAAGGCTATCGGCAAGCCGGTGCGCCTGCAATACATGCGCCACGACGGCACTGCCTGGGATCCCAAAGGTCCCGCCGGGGTGTACACCGCACGTGCCTGTCTTGACGCTGCCGGCAATGTGACGGCGTACGATTTTCACGGCAAGGGGTTTTCGCGGCAGGAAGTGATGCAGATCGAAGCCGACCCGAAAGACACGCTGGGCGGGCAGTTCACCCGCTTTGCCCCCAAGGGCAATCCGATTTTTCAGATACCCGCCGAAGCCTACACCTTCGAGAACAAACGCTGCGGTTGGGAGACCATTCCCCCGATGCTCGAACGCGGCTCGCCGCTGCGCACCGGGCACTTGCGCGATCCGCTGGGCCCCGAAACGCATTTCGCCAGCGAATCGTTTATCGATGAAGTGGCTGCTGCTGCCAATGCCGACCCGGTGGCGTTCCGCCTGAAATACCTGACGCGCGAACGCGACGTGGCCGTCATCAAAGCCGCTGCCGAAAAAGCGCGCTGGAAATCCGGCGAACACGGCAGCCGCGGCAAAGGCGAACTGATGCGCGGACGCGGATTCTCCTATACCGAACGCAACGGCACCGTGGTAGCCCTGGTAGCCGAAGTGGAAGTCGAGCGCAAAACCGGCCGCATCTGGGCAAAAAAATTCTGGTGCGCGCACGACTGTGGCCAGATCATCAACCCCGGCACCATTCTCACGGTGATCGAAGGCAACATCGTACAGGCGTTATCCCGCACTTTGATTGAAGAAGTAAAATTCGATCAAAATCAAGTACTTAGCGTCGATTGGGCAACCTACCCCATTCTCGAACTCTCCGACACGCCGGAGAGCATCGAGATCGCGCTGATCGACCGCCCGGAGATATCACCGCAAGGCGCGGGCGAACCGTCACATCGCACGGTGCCGGCGGCGATTGCGAATGCGATTTTTGACGCGACGGGGTTGCGCATGCGCAAGGTGCCGATTACGGCGCAGCGGATGCGCGAGGCTTTAGCGCGCGCGTGATTTGTGTGAATCGTGACTTGATCTGACATTCGGTGTCAGCTTTGGTCAAACGTTTGGTTTTGGGGAAGACACTTTGAAACCGCGTGAGTGGGCCTGTCAGGAATTTCGTGTGTGGGATAACATGATGTTTATTAGGAACCTGTATGTCACGCAAGACGAATATTGCCACGGCGGCAGCGACGCTGCCGCCGATACCAGCAGCACTG
>JAYVQD010000358.1:0-5631 GCA_043777275.1 Nitrosomonadales bacterium | reverse complement strand
GTTCATCTTGGGCGGCGCGGCGTTTTTGTCGTCGTGCATGGCATTCACCGGCATTCCCAAGGCACTGGCGGAATGGGTGGCCGCGATGAATCCCAATCCCTATATGTTGATTGCGGTGCTGGCGGCGATCTACATCATTCTCGGCACCGCGCTCGACGGCGTGTCGATGATCGTGCTTACCACATCGATCGTGATACCGATGATCGAGAAAGCGGGCTTCGATCTGGTGTGGTTCGGCATTTTCATTGTGCTGCTGGTGGAAATTGCCGAGGTCACGCCGCCGCTGGGCTTTAATTTATTTGTACTGCAAACCATGAGCGGCAGGGATAGCACCTACGTTGCGCGCGCGTCAATACCGTTCTTTTTCATGATGGTGATCGCCATCGCCCTGATCACGGTGTTTCCGGGGCTCGTGACGTGGCTGCCGGAAATCGTGATCCGCAAGTAATGGCGGCGTCCGCCGCTGCCCATGCTTGCGAGGGTTGACGCTGGGGAGCGGGATGCGGTTTAATGCAAGGAATCAGTGTGTTACATCGGGTTGCGGCTTCGCAGCCTGAACTTTGTTCAGAAGTGAAATCATGTCGCAGGAAAAATTCGCCCAGTTTGGCAGGTCTCTTTCACGAGTAGGCAAATACGACGTTGTACGGACGCTGGGCGAAGGCGCTAGCAGCACGGTGTATTTGTGCCGCGATACCTTCTCCAATCGCGATGTCGCGGTCAAGGTCGTCACGCAGAGCGCGATGCAGGACATGGGTAACGGCAAGTTGATGCAGCGCCTGTTTACCACTGAAGCCTCGCTGGCGGGCAAGCTGGATCATCCGCATATCGTGCAAATTTACGATGCGGTCGCGGACGACGACTACGCCTATATCGTCATGGAATACGTCGACGGCGGCACCTTGCAGCGCTTTACCAGGCCGGACAACCTGCTGGGCATCGGTGACGTGATCGAGGTGATTTACAAATGCGCGCGGGCGCTGGACTACGCCTCGCAGCACGGTGTGATTCACCGCGACATCAAACCGGCAAACGTGATGTTGACGGAACGTAACGACGTCAAGATCACCGATTTTGGCGCTGCTGCCATCGCCAAAGCCGAGGCGACCATGATCGATAGCATAGGCACGCCAGCCTATATGTCGCCCGAGCAGCACATGAATAAGCCGCTGAATCACCAGACGGATATCTACGCACTGGGTGTGGTGTTGTTTCAATTGCTGACCGGGCGCGCGCCGTTCAAAGCCGACAACATCGCGGGGCTGGCCTATCAGGTGCTTAACAGCAATCCACCGCTGCCGTCGGAGTTTCGCCGCGAAGTGCCGCTGGAGCTTGACATGATCGTGATTCGCGCGCTGCAGCGCGACACCGACAAACGCTATCTAACATGGGCGCAATTCATCGACGAACTGGCCGGCATGATGAAAGGCGCCACCGCGTTGCCGACGCAGGGCGTGTTCGAGACCGAGCGTTTCAACAGTCTGCGCAAGCTGTCGTTTTTCGAGAACTTCACCGATGCTGATCTGTGGGAGGTGCTGCGGTTTTCGGAGTGGCTGACCGTTGACAAGGATCAGGTCATTCTCAGAGAGGGCGATGCGGGCGATTTCTTTTGTATTTTGGTGTCGGGAGAGGCGCGTGTGACGCGCAAACGGCGGCTGATTAACACCCTCAAGGCCGGCGAGTGCCTTGGTGAAATGGCGGGTCTCGGCAGCCCCGACAAATTGCGCACTGCGGATGTGATTGCCGCACAGGAGTTGCGCATGATTAAAATTCCGGTCGCGGCTTACCAAAAAGCCACGGATTCCTGCCGGGTGCGGTTCGAGAGCGCGTTTTTACGCGTGCTGGTGCAGCGCTTGATGCAGGCTAACGCCAGGCTGGCAACGGTTTAACGCGTGTTATGCGCCGGCCTTGAGCGGCAACGGGCAACGGCGCGCGCTATCGATCACGAGTACTGGAAAGCAACGGTGCGCCCGTGGTTCGTGCGGGACGCGTTGGCGAAGCGATCGAGGACTGAGGCGAGGCTGTCTGTAGTTTGGTAATGCCACCGATACGCGCGGCATTGGTGGCATTGGTGGCATTGGCAGCCGTGGCGTTAGCGCCGGCCGCCGCAGTCGACTTATGGCGGCCTTCACCCTTTAACGTGAACGCGGCTACGGCTTCTGAGAGTTCCTCGGCTTGAGCGCTTAACTGCTCCGCCGTGGCGGCAATTTGTTCCACCATCGCCGCGCTCTGTTGGGTGCCCTGATTCATGTGCTCCACTGCACGGCTGACCTGGGCAACGCCGTGACGTTGTTCTCCGCGCACGGCTTGCATGTCGGTCATTGTGGTGGTGACTTTGCGTACCGAGGCCAGAATATCGTCCATCGCTTTGCCGGATTCAGCGGCTTCGCGCGTACCCGTTTGCACTTTTTTCACGGACTCAGCGATCAGCGTGCGGATTTCCTTGGAGGCCACGCTGGAACGTTGCGCCAGCGCGCGCACTTCCGTGGCGACCACCGCAAAGCCGCGGCCCTGTTCCCCGGCGCGGGCGGCTTCGACCGCCGCATTCAGCGCGAGTATATTGGTCTGAAACGCGATGCTGTCGATGACACTGATGATCTCGGCGATTTTCTTCGACGAAATGTCGATTTCCTGCATGGTGTTCGTGACTTTGCCGACGACCACGCCGCCTTGCGCGGCAGCCTCGGCGGCCTTGGCCGCGAGGTCGCTGACGTGCTGGCTGCTTTCATCATTTTTCTGGAACGTGGCCTGGAGTTCCTCCATGCTTGCCGCGGTTTGTTCCAGACTCGATGCCTGCGACTCGGTGCGGTTGCTCATGTCCTGCGTGCTTGAGGCGATCTCGCGTGCCGCGCTCGACAGCGATTCGCTGTTCTCGCGGATACTGACGACGATTTGCGCAAGATTGCGCTGCATATGGCGCATAGCCCGGCGCAGTTGGCCGACTTCATCCAATCGGATGTTTACAATTTCAGCGTCCAGATGTCCGGCCGCGATGGCGTTGGCGTCACCTATCGCTTCGGTCAGCGGACGCACAATCGAACGCGCCATCAGGAACATCGCGACGGCGCCGATGACTAACAGCACGGCGATCAGTCCGAGCAGCCCGGCCATGACCCAGCGTTTGGACGTGACGCGCGCGCGCAGTATCTGCTCGATTTCACCGCGAGCGCTATCGATCAGGTTGAACTGGGCGTCCACGGCGGCGGAGGCCAGTTTGAGATACTCGCTTGCGTCATACCGCAGCACTTCGATGCGGATGAACTCCAGGTCGCTCACCGCAATAAGTTTTTGGGTCGCTTGCAGTGCCGCAATAGATGCGGTCTCCAGTTTGGGCATGTTGCCGCCGTTGGCATCGATGGCCTTGCGGATGCGGGCGCGGCTGCTTTCCAGATCGTCACGTGTGCGCTC
Organism: Nitrosomonadales bacterium; assembly: GCA_043777275.1. Taxonomy (GTDB): domain Bacteria; phylum Pseudomonadota; class Gammaproteobacteria; order Burkholderiales; family SG8-41; genus UBA5216. The sequence continues at coordinate 2,226 of JAYVQD010000358.1, read as the reverse complement.
GAGCATGGTGGCGATGGTGACCCGTTCCTCGGTGGTGGCTTGTTTGATAGCGAGTATCGCGCCGCCGGCAGCGCGCAGCCGCCCCATGGCTTCAGTCAATCGCGGCAAGTCGTCGAACGCGGCAATGATCAGGTGATAGGAGTTGGCTTCGGGGTCCAGTGTAAGGCCGAAGTAGTCGAGGTTGATTTCCAGCAGTTTCAGCAACGACGCCATGAGTTTGGTATGGCGGTTATAGGTTTCCTCCACCGGAAAACTCTTATCCTTGAGCGCAGCGGAAAGCGATTTCCACTCAGCTTCAGCCTTGTCAAAACTCGCGATGACCGGCGCAGCGGATCGCGGTATCGAAGCGCGTGCTTTGACAAACGCCGCGGTGACCTCTTTTTCCGCGGACGCACGCTGGCTTACGAGTGCTTGATCGCTGCTCAGTGTGGCGGCGGACAATCCGCGATGGCTTTGCAGCGGCTGCATGATGCGAACCAGTTCCGCGGCGGGAGCCAGTCCGCTGACTTCGGTTAGCGAATCGCGTATCTCTTTGTTGGCGCCCCGTACATAGAGGACGGTCGGTACGGCGCACAGTACCAGCGCAACAACGCCCAGGAACAGCAGTTTGTGCCAAATGCGAATGGAGGAGAGATTCATAAAGGTTACGCGATGGTCCGAGAAACGGTTTAAGTTATGCTTGCTAATGCCACATTTAGTCGTGTTTTCAATGCATTGTCAATCGATTAGTGCACTGAAAATCGCAGGTTGTGTGACGTTTTTATCTGAGGCAATCATGGTGATCGGGCTTTGCGATTTGCTACATGCTTTGCGTGGGGTTTTCGTGCTTCAGCACGGATTTTTCTACACCAAATGTCGTAAGGGTTTTCCGGTAGACATGCGGAGTGCGCGATGTTATTCGCCGATGCTCACAGAGCGAACGTGTATATTTCAAGGAGATGGCAATGGGTTGGCATTGGCTTGCGTTACGGAGGCGTCCGCAGATGAAAATACCGAATCAGGGCTTAGTGGTTTGTGCTGCTGTGCGTTTGAGTGCCTTGATTGCACTTGTGTCGGGATATGCGCTGTCGCAAAACACCATCCCGTATCCCACCAAGCCGGTGCGCTTTGTGGTGGTAACCGCGCCGGGTGGCGGGCTCGATGTGGTGGGGCGTATCGTGGCGGATCGGTTGTCGCGCAGTTTTGCACAGACGGTTATTGTGGAAAATCGGCCCGGCGCCGGCGGCAACATCGCGAGCGAGTATGTTGCCAAAGGTAACAACGACGGCTACACGCTGCTCGAAACCACTGTCAATCATCACATCAATTCGTTTATCTATAAAAATCCCGGCTACCACCCACGCAAGGATTTTGTCGCGGTGGTGCAGTTGACCGAAGCGCCCTCTGTGGTGGTGGTTAATGCGCAAAGCCCGCATCGCACGTTCAAGGATTTGCTCACCGCCGCGCGCGCGCAACCAGGAAAAATTGTTTACGGCAGCGGCGGCAATGGGCAGCCGACGCATGTGGCGATGGAGATGTTCAAAAAAGCCGCGAACATCGACTTTACGCATGTGCCGTATAAAGGGGGCGGGCCGGCCACCATGGATTTGATCGCCGGGCAGATACCGATGGCAATGTCCGCGCTGCCCGGCATGTCGCAGCACTTGCAGTCAGGTGCGCTGCGCGTGCTCGCGGTGACGTCAGAAAAACGCTGGCCCACGCTGCCCGATGCGCCGAGCATCGCGGAATCGGGTTATCCGGGCTACAGCCACATGACGTGGATCGGTTTGCTGGCGCCCACCGGTACGCCGCGTGGCATCATCCTGCGGCTGAACAAAGAAGTGGCGGCCATCCTGATGAATCCCGAAGTACGGCAACGCATCATGACACTCGGCGCGCAGCCGGTCGGCAACAGTCCGGCGGAATTCGAGGCGATGCTGAAAGCGGATTATGAAGCCACGCAAAAACTGGTGGCGCAGATCGGCTTGAAAGTGGACTGAGAAACGAACGCCGCTACGGCTTTATCTGTCCCAGCTTCGCGCCGCTGTCGCGCAGCACTTTCGTCCAGTGCTCGGTATTTTTATTCAGGAACGTGGTGAATTCAGCCGGCGTGGAACCGACTGCTTCCGCGCCGACCACGAACATGCGTTCCGCCAATTGCGGATCCTTCAGCGCCTTGACCAGTTCGAGATTGATTTTGTTGATGATCTCGGGCGGCGTTTTCAGCGGCACGTTCATGCCGTACCA
>JAYVQD010000357.1:0-5663 GCA_043777275.1 Nitrosomonadales bacterium | reverse complement strand
GTGGCAATGTCGAGCTTCCTGCCTGCTTCTGCCATCGTCAGACCTTGCTCGGTCACCAGCTTGATTGCTTCTCGTTTGAATTCTTCCGTAAAAATACGGCGCGGTATGCGTTTCATGGATTCTCCTGACAAGTTGATAAATTAACATCAACTTGCCCGTCCATAAAATCGGGCCTCGCTCACTTTTAGCAAGCGCAGATGGGTTTCACCCATCCTACGGAGGCTTTGTTTGCTCATTGCATTTACCAATCCTCGCGCACGGAGAGCACCAAGTCCTTCGCGCCCAGCACGCGCCGCGCGGTCAGCCGTGCCGAGAATGCTGCGGCGGCGATCAGCGCGGCGCAGAAGGCTATCAATTGCAGCGCGGGAATATGAAAATCCATGCTCCAGCCGAACGACTGCGGGTTAATCACAAACACCAGTATCGCAGCGAGTATCACGCCAAGCGCCAACCCCAGCAGTGCGCCCAGCGCGGCGAGCGCCGCGCCTTCGAGGGTGAGCATGTTTGTCAGTTCGCGCCGCGTCAGCCCCAGATGCCGTAGCATGCCGAATTCTTTTTTGCGTGCGACGATCAAGCCGGTGAAGGCCGCCACCATGCCCGCAAGGCCAATCAGCACGGCCACGGCTTCCAGCGCGTAGGTGACGGCGAAGGTGCGGTCGAAAATGTTCAGCGTGAGGGCGCGCACGTTCGCGGTTTCGGTCAGGTCCAATGCTGGCAATTGTGGCAACTGTGATTTAAGCGCGGCGAGCAGGGTTGCTGCGGTGATGCCGTCGCGCATCCACAACGCTGCGTCATGCGCGCGCGTATCACCGGTGGCGCGTGCATAGTCCGGCAGTTGTATCACCACCGAGCCGTGCTGGCGGGAATAGTCGCGCCACACGCCGGCCACGCGCACGCGCAGCGTGGCCACGCCCTTGCTGTTCATCGGCAACGGCAAATCAAACGCGCCGCCGTGGTCGCGATCCAGTTGCAGTGGTTCGTGGTACAGGTCCATAAACGATTCCGACACCCATACCGGCGGCGCCGCATCCGCGTCCGCTGGCGTGGAAAAGCGTTTGACCAGCGGCAGGCGTTTGTCCGCCAAATCCGCGGCGGCGCCGAACTCGCGGATCACCAGCGCCACGGCGGGCCGTGCCGGATCGAGCGTCAGTGCCTCGGTGCGGATGAATTCCGCGCGCAGCACGCCGGGTGTGGCGCGTACCGCGGCTTGTGCGGTGGCGTCAAAATAGCCTTGTGATCGGGTGTGCTCCGGCGTTTTTTGCCGCAGGTAGGCAGGCGAGGGCAGCACTTGTTCAAGCCAATCTTCGACCGAGTGACGAAACGACGTCACCATGATCGCCATCGCGCCCGCGAGGCTTATCGCCGCGAGTACTGCCGCCAGACTGATGCCCGCTTGCGCGGGCGCGTTGGCGAGCCGCGTGATGGCGAGTTGTAGCGTTGCGGGCGCGCTGGCGCGTGCTTGAATAAACGTTCCGGCGCGGCGGAACACCCACGCGGCAATCGCGGGCGTGAGCAGAATCGCGCCGATCAGCATGCCGCTGATGGCGAGGTAGCCGAACACCGGTATGCCGTGGATCGCGGGGGCGAGCGCCAACAGCGCGCTGGCCGCGCACAGGCCGGCGCCGATGCGCATTGGCGGGTCTGCCTTAGTGATGTAATGAGTGGCGCAATGAGTGGCGCTACGAGTGGCGTTATGCATGGCGTCATGCAGTGCGCCGGTTTTGAGCGCCTGCGCCGGATGCGCGCGCGCCGCCGCGAGCGCGGGTACCCATGCGCCGAGTATTGCCGCGCCGCCGCCCAACAAAACGAACAGCAGCGTGGTAACCGGTGCGAACGCAAGCGCGGGGCGCGTGCCATGAAAAAAGCCCGCGCCCAGATCGCCACCCAGCACCTGCAACGCGCCCCACGCCAGCGCGTAACCCAGCGCCGCGCCCAGCAGCGCACCGGCGGCGCCCAACAGCACCGCCTCGAACAGCATCAGGCCCACCGTGCCGCGCTGTGTTACGCCGAGCACGCGCAAAAAGGCCAGCTCGCTGACGCGCTCCGCTACGCTTAACATTTGCGTCGAGAACACCAGCAGCGCGCCGGAAAACAGCGCGATCATCGCCAGCATGGTGAGGTTGACGCGATAGGCGCGCGACATGGTGGCAGCCTGCTCCTCGCGTACCTCGGGTGCCATCGCATGCACGCCTGCGGGCAATGTGCGCGCCAGACCGCTGATGAACGCGGCGCGATCCACGCCGGGCGTGAGGCGCAGGTCCAGCCGCGTGATCTGGCCTTGCAGGTTAAACAGTTCCTGCGCGGCGGCGATGTCGAGCACCGCCACGCGCTGACGGCTTTCGATGCCGGCGAGCACGCCTGCGATTTCAAGATTGCGTGGGCCGTTCGGTGTGCTCAGTTGCACCTGCGTGGAATGTGGCATCAGTTGCAGCCACGTCAGCGTGGCAGGCGATACACTGATTCGGTCGCCGCCGAAGTTTGCCAACGGGTCGCGGGTGTTTTCGTCGGGGCGCGCGATCAGATGCGGCGTAAACCGTGCCGAGGCAAACGGATCGAGTCCGATGATCTTAAGCGGCTCGCGCTTGCCCGCGACGTTGGCGTCGAGTTCGATGATGGGGGCTATCGATTCGATTTCGGGATGCAGCCCTATTTTGCCGTAAAGATTTTCGTCGATGGTGCGGCTGACGCCTTCGATGCGCACATCGGCTTCGCCGGAAATGGTGCGAAACGCCTGCTGCATTTCGGCCAACGCCGCATCGTTGACCAGATTCACCGCGAGGCCCAGCGCCACTCCTATTGCAATTGCTCCTATGGCGAGCCCGCTGCGGCGGGCTCGCGCTTGCAGAGGCGCCAGTGCCAGCGCACGCAACAGGGCAAGCGTGGCGATCATGCGACGCCGTGCAGACCCGCGCGCGTCAGCCGCAGGATGCGATGGGTGGTGCGCGCGGCGATTTCAGAATGGGTAACGAGAATGCCGACCGCGTTTTCGCGCACGATGCTGTCTTTGAGTAGCGTGAGAATTTCTGCGGCGCGTTCGGGGTCGAGATTGCCGGTGGGTTCATCGGCCAGCACCAGCTTCGGACAATGGATCAGCGCGCGTGCTACCGCAATACGCTGCAACTCGCCGCCGGAGAGTTCGCGCGGAAAACTGTTGCCCCGATCCGCCAGGCCTACGGCCGCCAGCATGGCCTGGGTGCGATCACGGCGCTCATCCGCGGCAACGCGCAACAGCAGGAGCGGCAGCCCCACGTTGTCGGCCACGTTCAGATGCGGCAGCACATGAAACGCCTGAAACACAAAGCCCATGCGCGCGCGGCGGATGTGGGTGCGCGCGTCGTCGGTCTGCGTGGCCAAATCCGTGCCATCGAGGACGATGTTGCCTGCATCGGGCACGTCCAGCCCGGCCAGCAAATTGAGCAGGGTGGATTTGCCCACACCTGATTCGCCGGTGATGGCGACGTATTCGCCGGGCTGAATGCTCAGGTTGAGGTTATCGAAGATCGTGCGCGCGCCGAAGCGCTTGGTGAGTTGGGTCACTGAAAGCATGGCTGAAGTATAGAGGCTGTGGTGTGTGGGCGCAGTAGTACAATCCGACGTCACGACGAACCATGAACGGATAAGCTATTGAGATTTTCATAATTCGTGACAAACCGATTCCGTTCGCCCTGAGCCTGTCGAAGCCCCGCTGCCCTTCGACAGGCTCAGCCCGAACGGTGTAATGTATTTGGGAAAGATCAATAGGTAATGAACAAATCTAACGCAGCAATGTTGATATCGGCAGTGGCAGCACTATCGGGCCTGGCGAATCAGGCCGTGGCGCAACCACAGCCCCAACAATATCCCACCAAATCCATCCGCCTGATCGTGCCGCTGGCCCCCGGCGGCGGCAACGACACCATCGCGCGCTTGATCGGGCAGAAAATTACGCCCACGCTGGGCCAGCAAATCGTGGTGGATAATCGCGCCGGTGCGGGCGGCCTGATCGCAGCCGAGCTGGTGGCGAAATCGCCTGCCGACGGTTACACGCTGCTGCTCGGCAACGTGGCGGTGATGACGATTATTCCTAATGCGCAAAAGAAAGTGCCGTACGATGCGCTGAAAGATTTCGCTCCGGTAAGTTTGATTGCCTCCGCACCGTTGCTGGTGGTGGTGCATCCGTCGCTGCCGGTGCATTCGATCAAACAACTGGTGGCGTTGTCGAAAGCAAAACCCAACGCGATTAATTATGCGTCGAACGGCATTGGGTCGTCCACGCATCTGGCGACAGAAATGTTTTCCATGATGGCGGGCGTGAAAATGGTGCACGTGCCGTACAAAGGGCTGTCGATTGCGATGACCGACTTAATGAGCGGGCAGGTGCCGCTGATGTTCTCCAGCGCGGTGGCGATGCTGCCGCATGTCAAAAACGACAAGCTGCGCGCGATTGCGATGACGGGCGCCAAACGCTCGCAGGCGCTGGCAGATGTGCCGACGGTGGCCGAAGCGGGTGTGCCGGGTTACGAATCGGGTTCGTGGTACGGGATCGTCGCGCCGACCGGTACGCCGCGCCCGATCATCGACCGGCTGAACAAGGAGATCGTCGCCGCTGTGAAATCGCCTGACATCCAGGAGCGCCTGCTCAAAGAAGCGGTGATCCCCAGCGGCAACTCGCCGGAAGAGTTTTCCGCTTACATCAAGGCGGAGTACGATCGCATGGCGCGGGTGATACGCGAGGCGAAGATTGTGCTGGACTGATGAGTTTTCATAAGTATTTGTTTTTAAACAATAATTTTTGATATCGATATGAGCGAAGAAATCCTCTACAACGTGCGCGATCAAATCGCCTGGATCACGCTCAATCGCCCGCAAGCGATGAACGCGATTTCCGAAACCCTACGCGCGGAAATCCCCAAAGCGATTGCGCGCGCCGAAGCCGACGACAATGTGCGCGTCATCGTGTTCAGCGGCGCGGGTGAGCGTGCGTTTTGCGCGGGTGCGGATGTGAAAGGGTTCAACGAAGTCGAATCACTGGTGAAATATCGCCAGGGTCGCGCGCACACCCACTGGATTTTGGCGTTCGATCACGCGCGCAAACCGATGATCGCGGCGATACATGGCTATTGTCTCGGCGGCGGCTTGGAGATTGCGCTGGCGTGCGATATACGCATCGCAGCGGAAGGTTCCAAATTCGGTTTGCCCGAAGTCTCTCGCGGCACCTTGCCCGGCAGCGGCGGCACGCAGCGGCTGGCGCGCATGGTGGGGCTGGGGCGTGCGCTCGACATTGCGTTGTCGGCGGATCATGTCAGCGCCGAAGACGCGCTGCGCATGGGGCTGGTGAGCCGTCTGGTGCCGCGCGCTGACTTGATGGCGTCGGCCGAAGCGCTGGCAAAACGCATTGCATCGCACGCGCCGCTGTCGGTGCTGCTGGTGAAAGAAGCGGTGCGCGGCAGTCTGGAAACCGATTTGCCGACGGGGCTGCGTATCGAGGCGGATTTATCGACGCTGATTGCTTCGACTGAAGATCGTGTTGAAGCGGGTGCCGCGTTTCGCGAGAAGCGTAAGCCGAATTTTAAGGGGCGCTGACAGTCGGAGCGGGCAAAAAACCTGACGCTGTCGTTCCCGCGCAGGCGGGAACCCATGAGCGGCCTCAAGTGGCAATGTGTTATGGGTTCCCGCCTGCGCGG
>JAYVQD010000356.1:0-5678 GCA_043777275.1 Nitrosomonadales bacterium | reverse complement strand
TCCAACACATTGAAATCGGTGACACCCGTGTTAATCATTTGTACGCGTAATATCAAACAGTTAAGTCGCACTCACCCCACAATCTCCGCACAGCAGTGAAGCATGGTATTTTCTCCTGCAGTCAAAACCGGCCTGACGTTATTGCCTGACACCGGCACTGTCGAGAATAGCGAACAACAATGCACGCATACTGCGTTTAAGAGGATAGCCATGCCCCAAAGCAAAATACGCCGTTACCTGCGCCACGGCACGCTGCCGCAATTAAGTGTGTTTGAAGCGGTCGCCCGCCTCGGCAGTTTTACCCGCGCCGCCGAAGAGTTGTATATGGCGCAACCCACCGTGTCGGTGCAGATAAAAAAATTGTCCGAATCCATCGGCTTGCCGGTACTGGAACAGGTGGGCAAAAGTGTGCGCCTCACGCCGGTGGGAAAAGAGTTGCTTGCCAGTTGCGGTGAAATCTTTCAGACGCTGACCCGCTTCGAGCAGAAAGTAGCCGACATGCGCGGTATGCAAACCGGCTCGCTGCACATCGCCGCGAGCACGGTGGCGAAATATTTTGCCTCGCGCGGCCTGTCGGCGTTTCTTAAGGTGCATCCCGGCATCGATGCCAAAATGCACGTCGGGCACCGCCAATCCCTGCTCGACCGCATCAGCGAAAACGCGGATGACCTGTACCTGATGATGAATCCGCCGGACGCCGGCGAAGTGGTCACGCTGCGCATACTCTCCAACCCTATCGTCGTCTTTGCCCGCGCCGATCACCCGCTTGCCCATGAGAAAAAAATACCGTTCGCGCGTTTCGCCCAGGAACCGCTGTTGGTGCGCGAGCAAGGCTCCGGCACCCGCATGACCACCGATCGCGTGTTTTGTGAACACGGCGTGGCGCCCGCAGTGCGCATGGAGCTCGGCAGCAATGAATCTATCCGCGAAGCCATCCGCGCCGGATCGGGCGTATCAATACTATCGCGCTCCATCGGCCAGGAAGTCGAGGCGGGACTCATCACGCTGGACGTCGAAGGCTTCCCGGTTGAATCGCACCTGCACCTGGTGTACCCGGTCGGCAAGCAACTGTCGTTCGTGGCGCAGACGTTTCTCGATTTTGTGCGCAAGGAAGCGCAGCGATTAACGCCGAGCACGCGGGAACCCACTGACGCGCTAACCCCGCGACCATTGATGTCTCTCAGCGCATAGTCGGCGCTACGGAACCACGACACCAGGGGTCGGCGCGAATTTGTGCTGCCCCTTGCCCCGGTGGATTGTCGATCGACAAGGCCGGCATACGCAAGATGACAGTCGATGCGCAAGGTCGCTTGTGGTACATGGGCAGCCACAATGGGCGGCTGGGCGTTATATAATAACTCAATAAAAACAAATACTTATGAAACTTATGGAATACAGACCGCCTTCCAAAGCGGCCTGTATTTCGTCCCGTACTTACTTCGTACCCAACGCCAGCATCAACTGATTCAAGCGCTTCACAAACCCGGCCGGGTCTTCGAGCTGCCCGCCTTCGGCCAGCATCGATTGATCGAACAGCACTTTCGCCAGATCACCAAAGCGCGCGTCATCGGCTTCTGCTTTCAGCCGCTGCACCAGTTGATGATGCGGGTTGATTTCGAGGATGGGCTTCGCGGCGGGTATGTTCTGGCCTGCGGATTTCAGCAAACGCTGAAAGTTCGCACCCATGTCGTGCTCGTCGGCCACCAGGCACGCGGGTGAATCGGTCAAGCGCAGCGTCACGCGCACGTCTTTGACGGTTTCACCCAGAGCAGCCTTGATGCGTTCGAGCAGCGGCTTGGATTCGGTTTCTTCTTTTTCCTGCGCTTTTTTCTCGGCTTCGTCTTCCAGCTTGCCCAATTCCAGGCGGCCTTTCGCCACCGATTGCAGGGGCTTGCCTTCAAACTCGGTGAGATGCTGGCTCACCCACTCGTCCACGCGCTCGCACATCAACAACACTTCAACGCCTTTTTTGCGAAACACTTCGAGATGCGGGCTGTTCTTGCCGGCGGCGAAGGTTTCAGCGGTGACGAAGTAGATTTTTTCCTGTTCCGGCTTCATGCGCGACACGTAATCGGCGAGTGACACGTCCTGCGAATCCGTGTCGGTGTGGGTAGACGAAAAGCGCAATACTTTCGCGATACGTTCGCGATTGCCGTGATCTTCGACCACGCCCTCCTTGATGACTTTGCCGAATTCCTTCCAGAACGTGGTGAATTTTTCTTTGTGATTTTCGGCAAGGTCTTCGATCATCGACAGCACGCGCTTGACGTTGGCCGCGCGCATGGATTCGATATCTTTCGACTCCTGCAAAATCTCGCGTGACACATTCAGCGGCAGATCGGCGGAATCAATCACGCCGCGCACAAAGCGCAGGTACACCGGCAGCAGTTGCTCGGCATCGTCCATGATGAACACGCGGCGCACATAGAGCTTGATACCGCGGCGATGCTCGCGATCCCACAAATCAAATGGCGCGCGCGCGGGGATATACAGCAGTTGCGTGAATTCCTTGCGGCCCTCGACACGATTGTGCGAGTACGCGAGCGGCGCTTCGAAATCATGCGCCACGTGTTTGTAGAACTCGTGGTACTGCTCTTCGGTAATGTCGTTTTTGGGGCGCGCCCATAACGCGCTGGCCTGATTGACGGTTTCATCCTTGCCGGTGGTGCGGTAGACGCTGTTGTCTTTGTCCCACTCTTCTTCCTGCATCAGAATGGGCAGCGTGATGTGATCGGAGTATTTACGGATAATCGTGCGCAGACGCATGCTGTTGGCGAGATCATCTTCGCCCTCGCGCAGGTGCAGCGTCACTTCGGTGCCGCGTGATTCTTTTTCCGTGACTTCAAGCGTGTACTCACCATTACCGTCCGACTCCCAGCGCACGCCGTGTTCCGCGGTCAGCCCCGCGCGGCGGGTGACGACTGTCACTTTGTCCGCCACCACGAACGCGGAATAAAAACCCACGCCGAACTGGCCAATCAGGTTGGCGTCCTTGGCCTGATCGCCGGTCAGGTTATTGAGAAACTCGCGCGTGCCGGATTTCGCAATGGTGCCGATGTTGGCAATGACCTCATCGCGCGACATGCCGATGCCGTTGTCGCTAATGGTAATAGTGCGCGCCTTGGGATCGAACGCGACGCGGATTTTCAACTCAGCATCGTTCTCGAACAGCGCCTTGTCGGTCAGCCCCTCGAAGCGCAGCTTGTCGGCGGCATCAGACGCGTTGGAAATCAATTCACGTAAAAAAATCTCCTTGTTGCTATACAAGGAGTGAATCATCAGGTTGAGCAGTTGTTTGACTTCGGCCTGGAAGACGTGCTTTTCGGGAATGGCAGTAGCGGTCATGATGAATATCCAATTAATTCAATAAAAACAAATACTTACGATGATTAAACTAAATGGGGGCGGTGCGCTGAATTTCAAGCGCCGCCCCCCATGTTTTGCATGCCGGCCCTTGCGGCCGGCGCGGATGCGCGTTACTTCGCGGCCTGCTGCGCCTCGCGCCCGCGCGCGAACAGCAGCACCACACCGCCTAGCGCCAGCACGCCCAGGCCCACCAGCGCATGGCCCTTGTGATACGTCAGGCTCGAATACAGAAGGTAGCCGCACATGCACACAAAAACGGCCGGCAACACCGGATACAACGGCACTTTAAACGGCCTGGGCGCATCCGGCTCGCGTGAACGCAACACGAATATAGCGATGCCGATCAACAGGAAAAATCCCCAGAACACCGGCAGCGAATATTCCACCAGCCCCTTGAACCCGGCTTTCTGAAACGCGCCCAGCCCCACCAGCGCCAGCGCAATCACGCCTTGCACCACCATCGCGTTGCGCGGCGAGCCGCTCGCTTCATGCCATTGGCCAATGTAGCCGAAGATCGGCCAATCTTTACCCAACGCATAATTGGAGCGCGCACCCACAATCATTGAACCGTTTACCGACGTCAGCGCTGCGATGGCGATCATGATGGAGATCACTTTTTCGCCGCCGCCGCCCCACACCGCTTTCAATAAATCAGCCGCCACCGCATCGGAACGTGCCATCGCGTGCAGGCCGAGTCCTTTGAGATACGCCAGCGTAATCAGCACGTACAGCACCGCCACCACACTGATCGCGATCAGCAACGCGCGCACCATATTGCGGTCGCGGTCGCGCACTTCGGCGGAAATGTAAGCGGCGTCATTCCAACCGCCATAGGTGAACAACACGAACAGCATCGCCGTGCCGAGGCCCGCGCCCAAATACCACGGCCCGCCCGCGGCGGCAGCACCCGCGACAGCCACCGGCGGGGGCGGGGGTGGCGCGGCCAGAAACAACCCGGCAACAATAATCAACAGCAGTCCGCTGACTTCCAAAATGGTGAACACATTTTGCGTGACCTTGCCTTCCTGTATGCCGCGATAGTTCACTGCCGTGAGTACGATCACAATCAGCGCGGCCCAGATCGCCGAAGAGTATTCGCCCAGGTTGACGACTCGCGAAATGTAATCACCGAACAAATAGGCAAACACCGCGATCGACCCGGCGACAATCACCGTCATGCGCGCCCAGCCGTACAGAAACGCCAGCGAACGGCCGTAGGCACGCTGGATGAAGTGATACTCACCGCCCGCCGAGGGAAACGCCGTCGCCAGTTCGGCATAACACAAGGCGCCGATGATGGAAAACACGCCACCCGCGACCCACACCGCAATAATCAGGGTCTCGTCGCCCATGGCGCCCGCCACAATAGCGGGCGTGCCGAACACCCCGGCGCCGACAATCAGCCCCACGATCATGGTGCAGGCATCGAAAACGGATAACGAGGGCTTGGGCTGCGCACCCGCCTGCGTGACTGCGGTTTGATTTTCGCTCATGGTTATTTCCCTGTCGGTTCGTCTTGCGCGCGCACCAGCTCTCCGCGTTTGATGCGCTTGGCCGTCCACGCCACCTGACGTGCGGCCGCGCCATCGCCAATGCGCACCGTGCCGGTAATGCTTTCGCCCGCCATCTGCCCCTGAAACTCGTGGCGCTCGATTTTTTGAGCGCCCTTGCCCGTCAGCGAAAACTTTACCTGCTCGCCGGTCATTTTGCCGCGCATGTCTCCCGTGGCGCTGCCCGCACGCGCTTCGCCATCGATGTTCTGGAAAAACTGTTCCATATCGAATTCATACGGCACGTCCTTGCCGCCGAGGTTAATCGTCGATTGCCATTTGCCTGCCGCCAGCGCCGGCACCACCCAGTAAAAAATGTAGCTGATACCGGCGTTACCCACTTTTTTCTCGGGCACCACCAGGGTTTTTTGCTCGTCGGGGTACCAGTCGCCCATGTTGTAGTCGTGCGCCACGACGCGCGTGCCCGGCTTCAAGCGCATGATTTTCGAGCGCAGCCTGAGATTCATTTCCGGCAGCAGATAGGTGGACACTACCGTGGCCGCCGTAATATCGGTCTCGAACAGATTTTGTTCACGGAAGGTCACGCGGTCGCTGACGTTCTCTTTGCGCGCGTTGTCGTTGGCGACTTTGAGCAGCACGGTATCCAGATAAACCCCCAGCGCTTTGGCACCGTGTTTTTTGGCGGCAGTAATCACAAAACGGCCATCGCCGGAACCCAGATCGATCAGATAATCGTTGGCGTTAACCTTCGCCATGCCGAGCATTTCATCGACGACGATTTGCGGCGTCGGCACATACACC
>JAYVQD010000355.1:0-5692 GCA_043777275.1 Nitrosomonadales bacterium | reverse complement strand
AGGCGCTGGCGGCGTTTCGCCTTGTTGGCTGTCAGGGCTGGGGCCGGCTGGATGTGATGCTCGACGCTGAAAACCGCCCGTGGTTTCTGGAAGTGAATACGATTCCCGGCATGACCGATCACAGTCTGGTGCCGATGGCGGCGCGCGAAAGCGGTGTGCCGTTTGACGATCTGGTGGTGCGTATTTTGGAGACGGCGGGGGTGAACCATGTGGGATAACCCGGCAGCGCTCAATCGTACATCCGATTTGCTGCTGGCGGCGGCGGGCCTGCTGGTGCTCTACAGTTTGATTCGTTTCGCTATTGTGCAGCCGGTGTTTGCCATGCGTGAAATTCGTGTTGGCGGCGCTACTGCGCATGTGACACTGGAGCAAGTCGAGGCGATTGCCCGGCGCGACGTTCACGGCACCTTCTTTACGCTTGATCTCGCGCGGTTGCGCGGGTCATTCGAAAAAATGCCGTGGGTGCGCAAGGTGGATATCCGTCGCAGTTGGCCGGACCGCATCGACGTTGCCATAGAGGAGCATCAGCCGCTGGCGCGCTGGGGCAATACGGCACTGGTGAACCGTCAGGGCGAAGTATTCGAGGCGGCCTATGACGCCAACCTGCCGGTGTTTGCCGGGCCTACGGGTACCTCCAGGGAGGTGGCGCTGCAATACGACGCGTTGCGCCGCGTCTTCGCGAGCGTCGGGCGCGAGCCGGTGCATGTGCAGTTGTCGCCGCGCCGCGCCTGGCGCGTGCGGCTCGATGACGGCATGACGCTGGAGCTCGGGCGTGAGCAAGTCGAAAGCCGTCTGCAGCGGTTTGTATCGGCTTACCCGCAGACGCTGGCGCCGCTGGCGCGGCGTATCGATTACGTTGATTTGCGTTACGCCAATGGTTTTGCGGCGCGCGTGCCGGAATTGGCTGCCGACGCCATCGTTGCGCCCGGTGCCAAAGCCGAAGCAAAACGCCCGCGCACCGCGCGTCCGGGAGTATGACTGTGATGAGCCGCTTATGAGCCGTACTAAGGAACAAAAAAACATTATCGTCGGTCTCGACATCGGCACCTCGAAGATTGTCGCCATCGTCGCCGAGATGAAGCCCGAGGGTTCCGGTTCCAATGGTAACAACGGCGGGTTTGAAATCATCGGCATGGGCACGCATCCGTCGCGCGGCTTGAAAAAAGGCGTGGTGGTCAATATCGAAACCACGGTTAGCGCGATCCAGCGTGCGCTCGAAGAAGCCGAGCTGATGGCCGACTGCAAAATCCGCGAAGTGCTGACCGGCATTGCGGGCAGCCATGTGCGCAGCTTTAATTCGCAAGGCATGGTCGCGATCAAGGACAAGGAGGTCACGCAGTTTGATATCGACCGCGTGATCGAAACCGCCAAGGCGGTGCAGATTCCGAACGACCAGCAGATTCTGCACATTCTGAATCAGGAATTCATCATCGACGGACAGGAAGACGTGCGCGAGCCGCTGGGCATGTCGGGCGTGCGTCTTGAGGTGAAGGTGCATATCGTCACCGGCGCGGTGTCGGCGGCGCAGAACATTATCAAGTGCGTGCGCCGCTGCGGGCTGGAAGTGCGCGATCTGGTGCTGCAACCGCTGGCGTCGGCCACGGCAGTGGTGTCGGACGATGAAAAAGACTTGGGCGTGTGCCTGATCGACATCGGCGGCGGCACCACGGATATGGCGGTGTTCACGCACGGCGCGATTCGTCATACCGCGGTGATTCCCATCGCCGGTGACCAGATTACCAGCGACATCGCGATGGCGCTGCGCACGCCGACCAAGGACGCCGACGACATCAAGATGAAGCACGGCTGCGCGTTGTCGCAACTGGCCGACCCGCAGGAAATGATTGAAGTGCCGGGCGTGGGCGACCGCGGCACCAAACAGTTGTCGCGCAAGACGCTGGCCGAAGTGATCGAGCCGCGCGTCGAGGAACTGTATTCGCTGGTGCAGTCCGAGTTGCGCCGCAGTGGTTACGAGGAGCTGCTGTCCTCAGGCATCGTGTTGACCGGCGGCTCCAGCATGATGCAAGGCATGGTGGAACTGGGCGAAGAAATTTTTCATATGCCGGTGCGCGTGGGGCAGCCCTCGTATAGCGGCGGGCTGGCCGAGGTGGTGCGACATCCGCGCTACTCGACGGCGATGGGTTTGTTGATCGAAGGCATGGAGCAATACCGGCAACAGGAAATCACGCGCACCCAAACCGGTGCGTTTGCACAATTGATTGATCGTATGAAGTCGTGGTTCAAAGGCAATTTTTAGAAAACAGTGTTTATATATAAGTATTTGTTTTTAAACGATTATTTGTATTATCACAAAAACGGAGGCACACAATGATAGAGCTGATCGATGCGCAATCGCAGGAAGCGGTAATCAAAGTAATCGGGGTCGGTGGCTGCGGCGGCAACGCCGTGGATCACATGATCGCGCAGGGCGTGAGCGGCGTAGAGTTCATCGTCGTCAACACGGATGCACAGGCGCTTAAACGAAATAAAGCGCAGTTGCAGTTGCAGTTGGGCAGCAATGTGACCAAGGGTCTGGGCGCAGGTGCGAATCCCGAAATGGGGCGTCAGGCCGCCTTGGAAGACCGCGAACGTCTGGCAGAATTGATCTCCGGCGCGGACATGTTGTTCCTCACCGCGGGCATGGGCGGCGGCACCGGCACGGGTGCGGCGCCGGTGGTGGCCGAAATCGCCAAGGAGCTGGGTGTGCTCACCGTGGCGGTGGTCACCAAGCCCTTCGCGTTCGAGGGCAAGCGCCAGCGCATCGCGCAAGAGGGTCTGGACGCGCTCGCGCAGCATGTCGATTCGCTGATTGTGATTCCGAATGACAAGCTGATGCAGGTGTTGGGTTCGACCATCACGCTGGATGAAGCATTCAAAGCCGCCAACGACGTGCTGCACGGCGCGGTGGCGGGCATTGCCGAGGTCATCAGTTGCCCCGGCATGATTAACGTCGACTTCGCCGACGTGCGCACGGTGATGGCGGAAATGGGCATGGCAATGATGGGCTCGGCTAAAGCCGCAGGGCCGGATCGTGCGCGTGCCGCCGCTGAACAGGCCGTGGCGTGCCCGCTGCTGGAAGACATCAACATTTCAGACGCGCGCGGCGTGCTGGTGAATATTTCCGCCAGCAAAGCGAGCTTCCAGTTGCAGGAAATGTACGACGTGATGGAAACTATCAAGGCGTTCGCCGCCGATTCCGCGACCGTGATTGTCGGCACCGTCTACGACGAGGCTATTGAGGACAATCTGCGTGTGACCATCGTCGCCACCGGCTTGGGCAAACCGATGAGCCGTCAGCAAATGAAGCCGATGATGGTGGTGTCGCAGAAAACCGGCACCGATAATCAAGCGATGGAAGTCAATTACAACGAGCTGGAGCAGCCTGCGGTGATTCGCCGCCGTAATCGCGATGCGACGATTGAAGCGATGAAGCAGTCGGGCGTGGAAATGTTGGATATTCCTGCGTTTTTGCGCAAACAGGCGGATTAGCATTTTGATATAGCGTTTGCCGTTGCATCACCCAGCGCGTCGATCTTGCGCGGTCGCACGCGGAACCCTCTGCGTGCGGACGTATTTTTTTGCGGCACCCGCCGTAACGCAATGGCAATATTTTCTTGGAGGCACGGCTAGACGCGTGATATAATTCGTATCCTATTGAATATAAACAAATTTTCACTAAGAACTTACCGGCACTTTTACTGAGCCGTTTACCCCAGAGTTTTCCGTGATTCGACAGCGCACGCTAAAAAATACGATTAGCGCCACAGGCGTAGGTCTGCACACCGGTGAAAAGGTGTACATGACGCTGCGCCCGGCTGCCGTGGATACCGGTATCGTTTTTCGCCGTATTGATTTGCCGCAAGTGGTCGATATCAAGGCGACGCCGTATGCGGTGGGTGACACGCGCCTGGCGTCGTGCCTGCTCAAAGACGGTGCGTCGGTCGGTACGGTTGAGCATCTGATGTCGGCGTTGTCCGGCCTGGGCGTGGACAACGCCTATATCGACCTTTCTGCGCCGGAAGTGCCGATTATGGATGGCAGCGCAGGGCCGTTTGTGTTTTTGCTGCAATCGGCAGGCATCGAAGAGCAGAACGCCGCCAAGCGTTTTATCCGCATTCTCAAAACCGTCGAAGTGAAAGAAGGCGACAAGTGGGTGCGTCTGGAGCCTTATAACGGTTTCAAGATCGACCTTGCCATTGAGTTTAATCACCCGGTGTTTGAGCGCACGCGTCAAACCGTCGGCATCAATTTTTCGTCTACCTCGTTTATCAAGGAAGTCAGCCGCGCACGCACCTTCGGCTTCATGCAGGACGTAGAGGCGATGCGCTCGCAAGGGCTCGCGCTGGGGGGCAGCCTCGATAACGCCATCGTGATGGATGAGTACCGCATTCTCAATAGCGATGGATTGCGTTATGACGATGAGTTCGTCAAACACAAGGCGCTGGACGCGATTGGCGACCTGTATCTGCTCGGGCACCCGCTGATCGGCGCGTTCAGTGGCTTTAAGTCCGGCCATGCGCTGAATAACCAGCTCCTGCGCACGCTGCTTGAAGACAGCCAGGCTTGGGAGTTCTGTAGTTTCCTCAAGGCTGAAGAAGCGCCACGCTTCGTATTCTGGCAGCCGCAGGTCGCTTAGTACGCTCAGGTTACGCTCAGGTTACTTCGGTCGGCTGCACTGGCTCACTGTGCTCTACGGCAGCCACCGGATTTTCCCGCTCACGTTTTTTTCGCCCGATTCCGCACCAGGTTGGTAACCGCCAACTTTAGATGGGGATCGACAATTTTCCCTGCGATGTCGTTAAATTTTTCAATGTAATCAACAGGTAATGCGCCTTTCTTTACGCGTGTCGACGGCGCGGCAGCAGGGGATTTGGGTTGCACGTCCACGCGAATTCCAGTAACCTGCGGTTCCAGTTTCTGGAATAGTGGAAGCAAGCGTGGCAGCAGTTGGCGCAGTTTCGCGGCAACTGACGTATTGTCCGCTAATAGATAAAGCGTTCCAGCTTGGAAGTAACCCACACGGCTCGCCTGAATAAGTTCTGCGAGTTCGACCGGGGTGCAATCAACATAAGCCCGTTGCAGCGCGAGTAGGCGTTGCGTTTTGTCGCGGAGCGCAGCGAGTTCGCCCGATGTGCTCAGTAGCTTTCTTATGTCACGTAGAGGCATGCGTGGCGACGTGGAGGTTGACGTTGAACATTATTCTCGTTTCCGGGCATCTTGCGAAGGCTAGAACCCTCAATATTGATGCGCGGCACGTCGCCATTGTAGGCATGGGGCTGGTGGTTTCAGTGTTGGTATTGGCTGGTACCCTTAATTATCTGCTGTTGCGCTATGCGTCGGAACTGAATTTCCTGCCTTTTTTGCAGAATAGGGTGGTGTCGATACAGCAGTCGAAGCAGAGCCAAGCCGATTCTTATCTGCGTGAAAACCTGAATACCATGGCCCAGCGTCTGGGCGAGATGCAGGCGCAGTTGCTGCGGCTGGATACCCTGGGTGAACGGCTGGCCAAGCTGGCCGGATTCAAGCCGCAGGATTTCCGCTTCAACGAACCGCCGGGCCGTGGCGGCGCGCCGTCCACCGTGCCCAACCGCGATTTCACGTTGTCGGATCTCTCTCAGCAAATTGATCGCCTGACACGCACGGTCGACGACCGCAGCGACAAACTGGGCGCACTGGAATCGTTGCTGACGAT
>JAYVQD010000354.1:0-5744 GCA_043777275.1 Nitrosomonadales bacterium | reverse complement strand
TTCGACAAGCTCACCACGAACGGCTAAGTGAACAGCATTGTGATTGGTGGCGCTTTGCAGTAGTCGCGCTTTTATGCGCTATTCTTTGGAAATTGTGGTAGCGCAACACTGTTACATTTCAAACTGAGACACTACCCGCGTGCGGCTCGCATATATAAAAATACAGAAATCTGTATAATAAATGCCATGAAAACCACGCTGGATATTCACGATTCGTTGCTTGCCGAGGCCAAGGCGTTGGCGGCTCGGCAGCGCCTGACGCTGACGCGCTTGATTGAAGAGGGTTTGCGTATGCGTTTGCACGCGGCGGCCCCCGCACCAGCAGGCAAACGCAAGGCGATGCCCGTTTTTAATGGCAAATCGGGACTCGCGCGGGGTTTAAGCGGCTTGAGTACTCGCGAAATGCTCGATGCCGCCGACGATGCTGCCTGATATCAATGTGCTGATAGCCGCACATCGGGCAGATCACCCGCAGCACAAAGTAGCGGCAGACTGGCTCAGGCGTAACCTCCGTGAGGGTAACGACGGTCAAGTGCTGGTATTGCCCATGCAGGTCATCAGCGGTTTTTTGCGTTTAGTGACAAATTCCAGGATATTTACTCGCCCATCGACCATTGCTCAAGCGGTTGATTTCGTGGATTGGCTACTCGAAGACACGCACGTGCGTTTGCTGGGGCAAACTTCGGAATGGACGAGTTTTCGCGAACTCATCGTGACCAAACAACTCAAGGCAAATCAAGTGCCCGATGCGCACCTTGCGGCTTTGTCGGTGAGCCTGAGCGAACCTTTTGTGACATTCGACAAAGGGTTTCGGCAGCTTCTGCCGCGCTCCTTGCTTGTGCTATTGTCAGCGGCATAAACGCGTACTGTTATGCGCAACCCGCAGTTAAAGAGCCGCGGCATCTGACATGCCGCACCCGCAATTGAAAGCGCCGCCCGGCGCGTGCGACTGCCACATGCATATTTTCGACTCGAGGTTTCCGCTCGCCGCCAAGGCGCGGCGCAAAGAGCCAGAAGCGACTGTTACGCACTATCGCGGCGTGCAACAACGGTTGGGACTGTCACGCGTTGTGGTGGTGCAACCGACGGCGTATGGACGAGACAATCACTGTACACTTGATGCCATGGTGCAGCTTGGTGAGCGTGGTGACAGCGCGCGCGGAGTCGCCGTCATTGACGAAGGCACGACAGACACCGAAATCGAATGTCTGCATCAGGCCGGCATGCGCGGTGTGCGTTTTCGCATGCTGGAGCCGCCGGAGCTGCCGTGGGAGCTACTCGAACCGATGGCGGCGCGGCTGGCAAATTTCGGCTGGCATGTGCAGTTTCAAATGGACGGACGCGATTTTGAAACGCGCGAAGCGCTGCTCAAACGCTTGCCGTGTACGCTGGTGATCGAACACGTGGGTAAATTTCTGGAGCCGGTGCCGGTCGATCATCCCGGATTTCAGTCGCTGTTGCGGCTGGTGGATACCGGTCGTGTGTGGGTGAAACTGTCCGGCGCTTACATGATGTCGAAATCCGGCCCGCCACTTTACAGCGATATTGGCGTGCTGGCCAAAGCGCTGGTCAGGCGGGCGCCGGAGCGACTGGTGTGGGCGAGCAACTGGCCGCATCCCTTGCCCGCAGCCGACGGCGCAAAGCCCGACGAGGCGACGTTGCTCGACGTAATGCTGGATTGGGCGCCGGTGGAAGTTACGCGTAACCGAATTCTTGCCGACAATCCGGCAAAGCTCTACGGTTTTCCCGCGTTGTAACGCGCAACCCGCTGTTCAACCGTGCGTGCGCGCCCGTCCGTACAGCAGCGTCACATTCACCCGGCGATTTTCGTAGCCCGGTTTGAAATGTAATTCATCGGTGACATGAATCAGGCTGGAATCGAATAACACGCAGCGGTTCTCGCGATACGGCACGCGCATGGACTGGGCGTTATGTACTTTGAGATACGCCATCATCTTCGACTGGTTGGTGTTGTAGTCGGCGAAGGTCCAGCTTGGCGGCGCGGGCAGGTCGTAGACGATCATGCCGCCGGTGGTGTGGTCGTCGCACGCCGCATTCGGTGTGATCCAGAAATTCACATTCACCTTGGCAAAGTCGGCGTGCAGGTGGATGCCCTGCATGCGTTGATCGTATTTGAACGCCCACGCCTGCAACAGGGCGTGATCACCGATCACGCGTGGCATCGCCTGCTTTAATTCGTGCGCGATGGCGAGCAGAACTGGGGGACTGAACCCGCGTCCCATCAGCGCACCGAGATAGCCGCGGTTATTGTTCAGCCGCCACACCGTGGCTTCTTCGCAGTATTGCCGCAGTGCCGCCAGCGCTTGCGGCGAGAGAAAATTATCGATCACCACCACTGCGGGATTGTTCGCAAAGTACTGTGTTTCTATCTCGCGATAACCGTCGTTGCCCAGGGCGCGCCCGCTGAACGGCGTATCAGGGCGAAAATGCAGCGTGCTCAACGCCTGCTGCAATAACGTGGCTTCGTTGCCTGTCGGGGCGAAGGTGCGCCGCACATCGCCTGACTGGTCGGTGTAGCGCTTCAGTACGTTAAGGGCATCGTGCCCTGCGCGATCCAGTTTGCCGCGCCGCGCCAGCAATTCGAGTTGCTCCGTGTCATGCCGCAGCAGCGGTTCCGGAACCGGCCACAGCAGTTCATCGGCAGCGAGTTTGCGTTCGCGCGCCAGTGTGAACGACGCCTCAATGCGTTGCGCCGCGCCGTCCAGGTCGCCGTGTTGCAGTCGCTCAAGCCCTAACGTGAGCAGACAATCCATATCGCCATCAATTTCATTGGGATAGGTTTTCACCAGCGCCGGAATGTCATCGACGTCATTGGCTCCGGCGTGCAGCGTGAGAAGATCGCGCAACGCTTCGATGGGCGGCTTGCCGTCGCCGATGGCGTTGCGTAATGCACTGACGGCCTCGGACTTCAGATTGAGTCCGGCGTAAGCGGTGCCGAGTTCGATATACAGCGCCGGTGCTATCGCTGATGCGTCGGTGAGTGTGTCGAAGGCGCCGATCGCAGCGTAATAATCGCCGAGGCTGTTATGGCCACGCATGATCTGCAGGATGGCCTGCTGCGCTTGCGGGTTAATCAGCCGCGCGCGCAGCGCGTTGCCCAGCGACTCGTGCGGGTTGCCGACTTTCTGATTGACCACGCTTAGGGTAATCAGTGCGCGAAAATCTTCCGGGTCGGCGGCCACCACGGCGCTCGCCAGGCGATAGGCTTGCGGCCAGTCGGCTACGGCCACCGCAACCTCCGCCATGATGGTCAGCAACAAGGTTTCGCCGGAAGGCGGTTGCAGCAGGTGACGTTGGATATAGGCGTCAGCCTCTTCGCTCAGTCCGTTGGCTTGCAACAGCATCAGGAACACCGCTTTTGCGTCATAGCCGGCAGCGGAATCGCTAATCGCGAGCCTCGCAGGCGGTAGTGCGCGCGCGGGATCGCCGTCGCGCAAAAACGTCGTCAGCGCCTCGGCGATGTGTCGCGCCCACGGCGCTTTCCATGCGCGCGATTGGCACACGTTGACCGCGCTTGGAATATCACCGCACACCAGTAAACAGACCGCCGCCTCAAACGCATCGTCATCCGACGCCGGCGGCGCGCTGCGCAATTGCGACAACGCGGCTGCGGCCTTGCCGGTGGAGCGCAGGCGCTTGATCTCGAGATAAGGTTTGGATAACACAGAAATTATGTAAGTATTTGTTTTTAAACAGTTTTATTTTTCCAATTCACCACAGCTTTTCGCCGCGGCTCATGCGTTGCCCCATTTCCTGCTGGAATTCCGGCGGGCCGTAGGCGGCCACGGATTGTTTCACCGTGAACAGCCCGTTTTCAACGATCTGCTCCGAATAAATCAGCGCGCGGCCATGCGTTTCACCAAACTGCTTCAACCAATTGAGCGCGCGCGGCGGAATGCGCCGCCCCACCGGTACGGCGACGTCTACCGGCATGCCGCGCCAGTGGGTTTGATCGAACAGCACAATCACTTTGGCGTTGCTGGGCTTCATCCAGTCGGGCAGCGGACTGCCGTCTTTGCGCCAGCCACACTCGAAATGCACACACGGATCGACGGGACGATTGGCGTAGTCGTTACAACCCTTGCCCGTGCTGTGCGGGCAAGGATGCCCCGGATACACCGGCGCGCCATTGACGCGAATTTGCAGCCAGCCGTCGCAGCAGCCGGTGCAGGGCTGGCATTCACGTGGGGTGGCGGGTTTGCTCATGGCAAGGTGTTATTGATGTTTTCATAATTCGTGACATACCAAATCCGTTCTCCCTGAGCCTGTCGAAGGGTGGCAGGGCTTCGACAGGCTCAGCCCGAACGGTGTAATGTATTTTGGAAAGATCAATAATACGACGTGTGGCGTTTGGTGTTAGCGGCAATCAGGCAGGCGTGAACGACTGTACGCCGGCCAGACGTTTGCCGATACTCGCTGTTGCGGTTTTCAGATCGAAAGAAGCTTGCAGGTTGAGCCAGTATTGCGGCGACGGGTTGAATGCGCGACCGAACAGCAACGCCAATTCCGCCGTCACCGGCCGCGCGCCCTTGATGACAGGTGAAACCCGCATCGGCGACACCCCGATAGCTCGGGCGAACTCCGCTTGCGAGATACGCATTTCTTGCAGAATTTCGCCCAGAAATTCACCCGGATGAATGGCAGGTAACCCGTTTTTGACCATGTTTATGTCTCATCAGTGGTAATCCGCAATCTCAACATCAGCCGGGGCGGTTTGCAGAACTACATCACCGCTTCAAGCGGTTTGGCTTCCCGCTCGATTCGTTTCCGGAGTTCGCGTGTCGCGGTTTCCAAGTCATAGTGCGCCTGCAGATTGAGCCATGCCTGCGCCTCCATTCCGAACACCCGTTCCAGCCGCAGGGCGGTGTCCGCGCTGATGGCACGGTTGCCGGCACAGATTTCATCCACGCGCCGCTGCGCTATGCCCATGGCCTTGGCTACCCGGTAGCGCGTAATGCCGTTGGCTTCGATGAAATCCTTGGTCAGTACTTCGCCAGGATGAACTGGCGCCAGCTTGCGCCCGGTCGCAATGTCCGAGAAATCCACCGTATTCAGGTCTTCGCGTTTGATCGTCATCGTCGTTCCTCAGTGATAATCCACAATCTCAGCATGCCATGCGTGTCCGTCTTGCCAGTGGAAACATATCCGCCACGGGTCGTTGATACGGATGCTCCATCGGTCTTTGCGGTCACCCTTGAGCATCTCCAGCCTGTTGCCCGGCGGCACGCGCAATGACTGAATCGCCGTCGCCGCATCAATCAGCATCAGCTTGCGTCGTGCTGCGGGCTGGATGGTCTTGGGCAGGTTGCGGACCTCCAAACCGTGAAACACCGCAGCGGTTACTTTGCCGGCGAAGCTTTTAATCATGGAAAATAATAACGCGATACGATACTACTGTCAAACGTTACCTGTTCGGGTGTTGCGTGTTCCGGGCAACGGCGGCGAATGTAGCCGCGAGCTTTCGGTGCGAGCGAAACCTTGCGTGTCCAATATCTGCGGCGTGAAACTGTCGATACGTCAGGACAGTCAACGCCGCACTATGGGGAAAGCAGGGGACAAATTCACACCCGTCATTGACTCACCGGTTGAACGCCGCACAATGGCAATTATTGATCTTTCCATATTTCGTGACAAACCCAATCCGTTCGCCCTGAGCTTGTCGAAGGGCAGCAGGGCTTCGACAAGCTCAGCCCGAACGGTGTAATGAAATACGGAAAGATCAA
>JAYVQD010000353.1:0-5750 GCA_043777275.1 Nitrosomonadales bacterium | reverse complement strand
ATCAAACGTCCGCCCGTCTCTTTTCATAAACAGTTTGATCGACGTGCCGCTCGAAAGTTCCACAATTGTCGCCTTAATTATCGACTAGTGAGTAAGTCCCGAAGAGATTTTAACTAAAGTACAGATCGAACGAAATATCGTAAGGGAAATGGTATGTGAGCTGCATGCCGTGAAGCCTATGCGCGACCCCAGGCGCGAACTACAGTCTCCAAAGCAAATTGAAATAATCCTTGTTGAGTAATATCACCAGTTTAGTTCAGTTTGGACCACTCGTAGCTGAGCGTCGTTACGCAGCGGTGTGAGTAGAGGCTACTGACAAGCCAAACACGTCTGTCGCTGCAGGGTAAGTTGGCGTAAAATTATCTTGGCACCAAAGCCGTCCCCCCACCCAGTTGTAACAAAATCAAACTGTGGTCACTTATAGTAAGATAAAAAGTTCTTTACCGGAGGAACGTATGGCACAAAATAACGATTCGATTTCGAGCAATAAGCGCCGCAAAGTGTTGTTGGGCGCGTCGGGTGTTGCCATGGGCGCCGCCTCGCCTTTCTGGTTCAACATCGCGCGCGCGCAAAACACGCCGATCAAGGTGGGTTTTCCGACGCCGCTGACCGGGCCTTTCGGCACCGAGGCGCAGGATCAGGTGCGCTGCGCTGAAATCGCGATCAAGGAGTTCAACGAAACCGGCGGCCTCAATGGGCGCATGGCGGAACTGCTGGTGCGCGACGACAAATTGAATCCCGGTGAGGCCGCGACGCGCACGCTGGAGCTGATCGAAAAAGAGAAAGTGAATTTCGTGGTGGGCGCGTTGTCGGCGGCGGTGCAGTTGTCGGTGAACAACGTGTGCAAAGAGCGCAAGATCATTTACAACTCGATCAGCCAGTCGGATGCGATCGGCGAGGTAAAAGATTTCAGCAAGTACACCTTTCACGAGGCGTTGAATCCGCACATCACGTCGGGCGCGGTGGCGCGTTATGCGATTCCCAAATTCGGCAAGCGCGTGGTGTTTTTTGTGCCGGACTATGCGTATGGCCACGAAATGCTGCGCGGCTTTCAGCGCGCGGGCAAGGAGTTGGGCATGGAGACGCTGGCCGACCTGCGCTTTCCGCTGGGCACCAGCGATTTCTCGTCGTTTTTCCCGCGCGTGCAGTCGTTAAAACCCGATATCGTGTGCATGATTAACTTCGGCCGCGATCTGGTGAACGGCGTCAAACAGGCGCACGATTTTGGCATCACCAAAACTGCCAAGATCATTACGCCGGTGCTGCTGATCTCGGCGCGCATGGCGGCAGGGCCCGAGGCCTTCGAGGGCGTCGTGGGCGCGACGTCGTACTACTGGAAAATCGAGGATTCACTGGCGAGCGCGCGTTCGTTCAACGACCGCTATCGCAAGGCGCATCCGGGCACGGTGCCCACCGATTACGGCGCACTGGGTTATGCCGGTGTGCGCACGGTGTTGAACGCCGCGCGTGCTGCCAAGACCACCGATACCGACAAAGTGATTACCGCACTGGAAAATCTGAAATACGATTACTACAAAGGCCCGCAAAATTATCGCAAGTGCGATCATCAATCGGTGCAATCACTGATTCTGCTGCAATCCAAAAAGGGCAGCGAAGTGCGCGACAAGAACGACGTGTTCGATATCATCGGCATTGAGAATCCGAACGAGAAATTGTTGCGCACTTGCGGCGAGTTAGGACATAAGTAACCGTAATTCAAGTGTGACCACCCGCCGATATTGAACGGACATGTGTTGTGTGCTGTTCGGTGCGGCGGGTTTTCTTCGGGCACTTTACCTTGACTCCCATTAGGCTTCTCCCATGAGCGGTATCACGCTCGATCTCCTGTTGCTGCAAATCGTCACTGGCCTCGCGCTGGGCGCGAAGTACGTGCTGGTGGCGCTGGGCCTGTCGCTGATCTTCGGCATGTTGACCGTGGTGAATTTTGCGCATGGCGCGTTTTTCATGGTGGGCGCTTATCTGGGCGTGTGGCTGCTGCCGCAAACCGGCAATTTCTGGGTGTGCCTGGTGCTGGTGCCGCTGGGCGTGGGGTGCATCGGCCTGCTGACCGAGCGCTTTCTGGTGCGGCCGCTGTACGGGCGCGGCATTGATTACCCGCTGCTGCTCACCTTTGGGCTGTCGTATGTGTTTGTCGAAATCGTGCGTATTCTGTTCGGATTAAACGGCATTCCGTTTTCCACGCCCGCGGGTTTGACCGGCGCGGTGAATCTCGGCATTGGGCACTTTCCGCTGTATCGTTTGTTTTTGATTGGCGCGACGGCGGTGATCGTGGCGGCGCTGTACTTGTTTATTGAAAAAACATCTTACGGGCTCATCATCCGCGCGGGTGCGCGCGACCCCGAAATCGTGCGCGTGCTGGGTATCGACGTGTCGAAAATCTGGCTGGTGGTATTCGGCATCGGCACCGGCATCGCGGGGCTGGCCGGCGTGCTGACCGCGCCATTGGAGTCGGTGACGCCGGAGATGGGCGTGTCGCTGCTGGCCGATGCGTTTGTGGTCACGGTGGTGGGCGGCATGGGGTCGCTCAAAGGCGCGGTGGCGGCAGGCATTCTGGTGGGGCTGGTGGTGAGCCTGACCTCGTTGATCTCACCCGAAGCCGGGCGCGTGTCGATTTTTATTCTGATGGCCGTGGTGCTGCTGGTGCGGCCACAGGGTTTGTTCGGCCGCGCCGGGTTGATGAGCTGACGTTATGGAGAGCAACTTCCGTCAACTCATCGACCTCATCACGCGTCACCGCGTGGCGGCGACGATTCTGCTGCTGATGGTGTTTCCGTGGCTGGTGCCGTATCACGCGCTGGCGATCAATATTTTGATCTGGGGCTTGTTCGCGCTGGGCTTTAACCTGCTGTTTGGCTATACCGGCATGTTGTCGTTCGGCCACGCCGCTTTGCTGGGCGTGGGCAGTTACGGCTGCGGCATCATGATCGTGCATCTGGGGTGGCCATGGTACGCGGCCATCCTCGCGGGTGTAGCGTGCGCGGCGCTGGTGGCGTGCGTGATGGGGTATCTTGCGATCCGCACACGCGGCATTTATTTTTCGATGGTCACACTCGCGCTGGCCGAGTGCGTTTACTACATTTTTTACCAGTGGGAGAGTGTCACTGGCGGCGAGAATGGACTGCGCGGCATCAATGTGTCGAACATTAATTTGTTCGGATTCGAGGTCGATATTCTCAATCCGGTCAACAAGTACTACGTGATGCTGGCCATTGTCGCGGTGGCGGTATGGCTATTCTCGCGCATCCTCGCCTCGCCCTTTGGCGCGGTGCTCGAAACCATACGCGAGAACGACAAGCGCGCAGCGGCCTGCGGCTACAACGTCAATCACATCAAGCTGGTGGCTTTTGTGCTCTCGGGCGCCTTCTGCGGCCTGGCCGGCGCGCTGCGCGCGATCCATCTGTCGACGGTGCCGGTGGAAGTGCTGCAAATCGCCACCTCCGGCGAAGTGGTGATGATGGCCTTGCTGGGCGGCTTCGGGACGTTTTTCGGGC
This sequence comes from Nitrosomonadales bacterium, assembly GCA_043777275.1. Taxonomy (GTDB): domain Bacteria; phylum Pseudomonadota; class Gammaproteobacteria; order Burkholderiales; family SG8-41; genus UBA5216. Next base: position 2,238 of record JAYVQD010000353.1, on the reverse strand, counting down.
CATTTGTCGGCGCGGCGGTGTTCCAGTGGTTCGGCGATGTGCTGACGTTATGGACCACGCACTGGCAGCTTTATCTGGGCGCAACCTTTATGGTGTTTGTGCTGTTTTTTCCGCGCGGCATCTGGGGCAGCATTGTGCATTGGCTGCGTGCCAAGTGAGTGCAAAATGAACACCACGATTAACGATCAGGACATACTGGTAGCCGAAGGGGTGGGCAAGCAGTTCGGCGGCTTCGTTGCGTTAAAGGATGTAAACGTTAGTTTCTCCCGCGACAAGTTGTCGGCCATCATCGGCCCCAACGGCGCGGGCAAGAGCACTTTCTTTAATGTGATCTCCGGCGCGTTTGCACCCTCAACCGGGCGCATCACCTTCGAGGGTAACGACATCACCGGCCTGCCGCCGCACCAGTACGCGCGGCGCGGCATCGCCAAATCGTTTCAGATCACCAACGTGTTTCCGCAATTGTCCGCGCACGAGAACGTGCGCGTCGCCGCGCAAATGCAGCACACACAATACAATTTGTGGACGCCGCGCGCGGCGATCCGCGAGTTGATTGAGCAGGCCGATCACCTGCTGGAGCGCGTGGGCATCCACGCCAAACGCAACGCCGTGGCACGCGACATGGCGCACGGCGAACAGCGCTGCCTCGAAATCGCCATGGCGCTGGCGTGCAAGCCGCGTTTGCTGCTGCTTGATGAGCCGACCGCAGGCATGTCGCCCGAAGAAACCATCAAGATGATGGATTTGATCGTGCGCCTCGCCGCCGAGCGCACGGTGGTGCTGGTCGAGCACAAAATGAAACTCGTGATGGGCATCTGCCAGCATCTGGTGGTACTGCACCACGGCGAGTTGCTGGCGCAAGGCACGCCCGATGACATCCGTAACAACGAAGAGGTCAAACGCGTGTACCTGGGGCAGGGCAAAACCTAATGGCCGCGCTGCTCACCCTCGATAAATTAAATGCGTGGTACGACCACAGCCACGTGCTGCAAGGCGTGTCGCTCGTCGTCAACGCAGGTGAAATCGTCACCGTGATTGGGCGCAACGGCGCGGGCAAAACCACCACGCTGCGCACGATTATGGGGCTGGTCACCAAGCAAAGCGGCAGCGCAAAGTTTGACGGCGTAGAGTTGCTCAACACGCCAGCGTACAAACGCTTTCATCGCGGCCTGGCGTATGTGCCCGAAGACCGGCGCATCGTGCCTGGCCTTACCGTGCTCGAGAACCTGCAACTGGGCCTGATCGCCTCGCCGCACCGCGCGCGCGAGAACGAAATCATCGAACGCATTGCCGAAACCTTTCCCCGCTTGAAGCAGCGCCTCGATCAGCAGGGCGAAACACTCTCCGGCGGCGAACAGCAAATGCTGGCGATTGCGCGCGCGATGATGGCCGAGCCGAAAATGATCCTGCTGGATGAGCCGTCAGAAGGCATTATGCCGATACTGGTCGATGAAATGTTCCAGTTGTTCGAGCGCATGAAGCAGGCCGGCACCACGATTTTGCTGGTGGAACAAAACGTCGAGCGCGCGCTGTCGGTGTCGGATCGCGCTTACATCATGGATCAGGGTGTGATCGTGCATCAGGATACGGCGGCGCATCTGCTGGCGGACAAGGCGATACAGGATCGTTATTGCGCAGTTTAATATCTTTTAAAACATATAATTACGATGTTGTTTCAATGTGGCCCGCAGGCGGCAGCACTTACTGAAACGGATTGAGCAATTTAGCGCCGGTGTCAGCGAAGTGCTTTTCGTTGCGCGTTACCAGCGTTAGATCGTGAATAAGTGCGATTGCCGCAATTTGCTTGTCTAATGCGTTCTCGGGATGCAGCACGCGCAAACGTCCCCACACTTGGGCTGCGTCGCCGTCCAGCGGCAGGATGTTGTCGTGGTATTCGCTCAAGATCAGCTTTAGCCAAGTGTCCAGCCGTTTCGCTTGCGCGGTGTCTCCGCGGTGGTGAATTAACTCGACGCCACGCCGCAGTTCGCCGACAGTGACAGCGCAGAGGTACAGTGCGGCATCGTCTTTGGCGGCTTGCCGAAAAAATTTCGTGACGCCCTTGTTTGCTTTGTCACGTTTGCGGATTTCGCTAATCACGCAAGTATCAACCAAATACACCCGGCATCCCGCTGGTGTCGCTGATGTCATTCAGGCGCGCGAAATCCTCGTCCGTTCCGACATTCGGCATGGCGGCAAGCACGTCGGCGAAGCTGCGCTTTTTGGGGCGACGCAAAGAGG
>JAYVQD010000352.1:0-5794 GCA_043777275.1 Nitrosomonadales bacterium | reverse complement strand
GTACTGCGTATTCAGGACAACGGGCCAGGCATTCCGTTGGCCGAACGAGAACGGGTCTTTGATCCTTTCTATCGCACGCTTGGCAGCGATCAAGTCGGATCTGGCTTAGGGCTGTCCATCGTCAAGACAATTTCAGGTCGGATGGGCGCTGAGATTCAGCTAGGTTTTTCAGATGAGATGAATGGTTCCGGCCTGTGTGTCCACATAATTATTCCGCTGGCAGATGGTTATCAGGGATCAACCCATAAAACAGAATAGAGAAGAGATATGGCGACATCAACCGGCTGGTTCTATGTGTTTGTCGGCATGGTGGAAGCGCCGCTGGTGATTCGTCCTTACTTGCAGCAGATGAGCCGTGGCGAACTGTTCATCGTGATGACCGGCGGCATGGCGGGCATCGCCGGAACGATGATGGTGCTCTACGCCAGCATCCTGGGGCCGCTGGTGCCGGAGGCGATGGGGCATATTTTGTCGGCGTCGCTGATTACCGCACCGGCGGCGATTGTGATTGCGGCGCTGATGGTGCCGCCAGATGGTACGTCAACGGCGGGTGCGCCCACCGCAGGCACGCTCGATGCCGCGCAGGAATCCAAAAGCGCCATGGATGCGATCACGCGCGGCACGGTGGATGGTCTGGCGCTGCTGCTTAACATTGTCGCCATGCTGATTGTGTTGATCGCGCTGGTCACGCTGGCGAATTTTGCGCTGGGGCTGCTGCCGGAATTCGGCGGCAAGGCAGTGACGCTGCAACGGGTGCTCGGCGCAGTGATGGCGCCGCTGGTGTGGCTGATCGGTATTCCGTGGGATGAGGCCGCGCACGCAGGCGCGCTGATGGGCAGCAAAACCATCCTCAACGAGTTCATCGCTTATCGCGAAATGGCGCAGTTGCCTGCGGGTGCCTTGTCGGAACGCAGTCGCGTCATCATGACTTACGCGCTGTGCGGCTTTGCGAATTTTGGCAGCCTGGGCATCATGATCGGCGGGCTGGCGACGATGGTGCCATCGCGGCGCGATGAGATTGTGGCGCTGGGCTTGCGCTCGATTGTGTCAGGTACGTTGGCGACAATGACGGCAGGCGCTGTGGTGGGTATGTTTTTATAAGTATTTGTTTTTAAGGGATTTTTTATGCATGCAACGTGGTATGAAAAAAACGGCCCGGCGGCGGAAGTGATGATCGCCGGCGACTTGCCGGACGTGGCGCCTGCCGCGGGCGAAGTGCGCGTGCGGTTGCACACCTCGGCGGTGAATCCGTCTGATGTGAAAGCGCGCGGCGGCAGCCGTCCGATACGCTGGCCGAAATTGATTCCTAATAGCGACGGCGCGGGGGTGATCGACGCCGTGAGCGTGGGTGTGAATCGCCGCGTTGGCGAGCGCGTGTGGGTGTACAACGGGCAGTGGGATCGCGCCTTCGGCACCAGCGCCGAGTTCATCACGCTGCCGGCAGCGCTGGCGGTGCCGCTGCCCGATCAGGTGTCGTTTGAGCAAGGGGCGTGTCTGGGCATCCCGGTGATGACCGCGCACCGCGCGTTGTTTGCCGATGGCCCCATCCACGGCAAAACCGTGCTGGTGACGGGTGGGGCAGGCGTGGTGGGCCATTACGCGATTCAGTTGGCGAAGTGGGCGGGTGCGCGCGTGGTCACTACCGTGAGTTCCGATGCGAAAGCCGCGCATGCGCGTGCCGCGGGGGCCGACGTGACAATCAACTATCGCAATGAAGATGTGGCCGCGCGCATCAAATCAGAAACCGGCGGCGTGGATCGCATTGTCGAAGTCGATTTCGGCAAAAATCTGCCGGTGAGCGCGCATGTGTTAAACGATAACGGTGTGATCGCGTGCTACGCCTCAAGCAGCGTGCCGCGCCCCGAGTATCCGTATCCCGAATTGTTGTGGCGCAACCCGGTGGTGCGGCAGGTGTTTGTCTACACCATGCCCGATGCCGCCAAGGCGCATGCGCATGCTGATATTGCGCGCTGGTTACAGGAGACCCAACCGATATTCGCCGTCGCGCATCGCTTTGCGCTGGCACAGGTGGCACAGGTGGTGCAGGCGCATCAGGCGGTGGAGCGCGGCGAGAAAATCGGGCATGTGATTCTCACCATCGATTGATGGCAAGGCACCGTAGCAACGTTATGGCTGTTGCCCGAAAAACTCCTTGACCTTGTTCATCCAACCCTTGGCGCGCGGGTTGTGCTCACCGGCGCTGCGCTGATCGATGGATTCGAGTTCCTGCAACAGTTCGCGTTGTCGCGTCGTCAGGTTGACCGGCGTTTCAACAACGACATGACACATCAAATCGCCGTGAGTCGTTGAACGCACGCCTTTGATGCCTTTGCCGCGCAGCCGGAAAATTTTTCCGGATTGCGTCTCGGAAGGAATTTTGATCTTGGCGTAGCCGTCGAGCGTGGGGATTTCGATGTCGCCCCCCAGCGCTGCGGTGGTAAAGCTCACCGGCATTTCGCAATGCAAATCATTGTGGTCGCGCTGGAACACGGTGTGCGGTTTGATGTGTATCACCACATACAAGTCACCCGACGGCCCGCCGTTCACACCGGCTTCGCCCTCGCCGGACAGGCGTATGCGGTCGCCTTCATACACGCCGGACGGAATTTTGACCGACAGGGTTTTGTGTTGCTTCACACGGCCGACGCCACTGCACGCGCCGCAGGGGCTGGCGATCATCTTGCCGTTGCCGTGGCATTTCGGGCAGGTTTGCTGAATCGAGAAAAAGCCCTGCTGCATGCGCACCTGGCCCTGGCCTTTGCAGGTGGAGCAGGTGGTGGGTTGCGTGCCGGGTTTCGCGCCGGAGCCTTTGCAGGTGCCGCATTCTTCGAGGGCGGGAATGCGGATGCGCGTCTCGGTGCCGCGTGCGGCTTCTTCGAGCGAGACTTCGAGGTTGTAGCGCAGATCAGCGCCGCGATAGACGCTGGAACGCTGCCGTCCGCCGCCGAAGATATCGCCGAAGATATCGCCGAACGCGTCGGACATATTGCCGTAGCCCGCGCCGGCGCCCGCGCCGACCGACGCATCCACACCCGCATGGCCGTATTGATCGTAGGCCGCGCGCTTGTTGCCGTCGGACAGAATTTCGTAGGCTTCTTTGGCTTCTTTGAAGTTGCCTTCGGCCTTGGGGTTGTCCGGATTACGATCAGGATGCCATTTCATCGCCAGCTTGCGGTACGATTTTTTGAGGTCTTCGTCCGACGCGTCGCGATTGACGCCGAGCACTTCGTAGTAGTCTTTTTTCTGGGCCATGGTTTTTTAAGGGCGTGAGGCGTTAAGCGTGAGGCGTGAGGCGACAAAACGCGGAAGGGGTGAGGAGCCTTCGCACCTCACCCCTCACGCTTCAAGCCTCTCGCAGTTATTTCTTGTCCTTCACCTCAGTGTACTCGGCATCCACCACGTTGCTATCGTCTTTCTTGCCTGCTTCGGCCTTCGCATCGCCGCTGCCGGCAGCACCAGCGGCACCCGCCGCGCCTGCTTCAGCATGCTGTTTGGCCTGCTCCTGCGCGTACATTTTTTCGGCCAGCTTTTGCGACGCTTCGCCCAGCGCGGCTGATTTGGCTTCGATGGCGTCTTTGTCTTCGGTTTTCAGTGCTTCTTCGGCATCCTTCAGCGCGCCTTCGATCTTGGTTTTTTCATCCGGGGTCAATTGCTCGCCGTGATCTTTGAGCATTTTCTTTACCGAATGCACCAGCGAGTCGCACTGGTTGCGCGCGGAGACGAGTTCCAGCGCTTTTTTGTCGTCCTCGGCATGCGCTTCGGCGTCTTTAACCATGCGCTGAATTTCTTCTTCGCTCAAACCTGAGCTGGCCTGAATCTTGATTTTGTTTTCCTTGCCAGTGGCTTTGTCCTTGGCCAACACATGCAGAATGCCGTTGGCGTCGATGTCAAAAGTGACTTCAATCTGCGGCATGCCGCGTTGCGACGGCGGAATATCCGTCAGATTGAACTGGCCCAGCGACTTGTTGGCCTTGGCGATTTCGCGCTCGCCTTGCAGCACGTGGATGGTTACCGCCGTTTGATTATCCTCGGCGGTCGAAAACACCTGATTCGCCTTGGTCGGAATGGTGGTGTTTTTGTGGATGAGTTTGGTCATCACGCTGCCCAGCGTTTCGATGCCGAGCGACAGCGGCGTCACGTCGAGCAGCAGCACGTCTTTCACGTCGCCTTTCAACACGCCCGCTTGAATGGCGGCGCCCACAGCCACGGCTTCGTCGGGGTTGACGTCTTTGCGCGGCTCTTTGCCGAACAGTTCTTTTACTTTCTCCTGCACCTTCGGCATGCGCGTCTGACCGCCGACGAGAATCACGTCCGAGATGTCGGCAATTTTTACGCCGGCATCCTTGATCGCCATTTCGCAGGGCTTGATGGTGCGCTCGATCAGTTCTTCGACCAGCGCCTCGAATTTTGCACGCGTGATTTTGATTGCCAGGTGCTTCGGGCCTGATTGATCGGCGGTGATGTAGGGCAGATTCACTTCGGTTTGCTGCGAGCTCGACAATTCTATTTTCGCCTTCTCCGCCGCATCTTTCAGGCGCTGGAGTGCCAGCATGTCTTTGCGCAGATCGACGCCGGATTCCTTTTTGAATTCGTCGCACAGATAATCCATCAGACGCTGGTCGAAATCTTCGCCGCCGAGGAAGGTGTCGCCGTTGGTGGAGAGTACCTCGAATTGGTGTTCGCCATCGACGGAGGCGATTTCGATGATCGAAATATCGAAGGTGCCGCCGCCCAGATCGAACACCGCGATCTTGCGGTCGCCTTCCTGCTTGTCCATGCCGAAGGCGAGCGCTGCGGCCGTCGGTTCGTTGATAATGCGCTTGACCTCAAGGCCCGCGATGCGGCCGGCGTCTTTGGTGGCCTGACGCTGCGAGTCATTGAAGTACGCGGGCTCCGTGATCACGGCCTCGGTGACCGGTTCGCCGAGATAATCTTCGGCGGTTTTTTTCATTTTAATCAGCACTTGCGCGGAGACTTCTTGCGACGCAATTTTTTTGCCGCGCACTTCCACCCACGCATCGCCGTTGTCGGCCTTGACGATTTTGTAGGGCATCAGGTCGATGTCTTTCTGCACTTCTTTTTCTTCAAAGCGGCGGCCGATCAGGCGCTTCACCGCGTAGAGCGTGTTTTTGGGGTTGGTGACAGCCTGGCGTTTGCCGGGCGCGCCGGTCAACACTTCGCCATCGTCCATGTAGGCGACGATCGACGGCGTGGTGCGCGCGCCTTCGGAGTTTTCAATCACCTTCGCCACGCCGTTTTCCATCACGGCTACGCAGGAGTTGGTGGTGCCCAAGTCTATGCCTATGATTTTGCTCATTTTATTGCCTCAATCTACAAAGTTTCGATGTGTTTTATATGGGGATGCCGATGGAGAATTCAACCGAAATTAACCAATGGTCTGCCGAAGGTGCGTTATTGCGCTTTGGCCTTGGCCACGGTAACCAGCGCGGGCCGGATCACGCGATCATTCAGCTTGTAGCCTTTTTGCAGCACGCTCACCACGGTGTTCGGTTCAGCGTCTGACTCAACCATGCCGATTGCCTGATGGCGGTGCGGATCAAACTTTTGGTCCACCGGGTTTTCTTCAGCGACATTGCATTTGTCGAACGCGGCCTGCAACTGCTTTAGCGTGAGTTCGACGCCGCTTTTGAAATTTTCAGCGGTAGCATTCTCGGTCGCGAGCGCTGCTTCGAGACTGTCTTTGACCGCCACCAGCTCGGCGGCAAAATTTTCAACGGCGTACTTGTGCGCATTGGCGACGTCGGTTTGCGCGCGCCGGCGCACGTTCTCGGTT
>JAYVQD010000351.1:0-5839 GCA_043777275.1 Nitrosomonadales bacterium | reverse complement strand
CCGTGGTGGAGGCGACGATGCGGATGGGCTTGGCAGGGAATTTTTGCTGTGCGTGCGCATAACCCGCTATTGCCGTGAGGGCGGCGGCAACGAGCAGCGCGCAGGCAGGCGACCGTGATAACCGGAATAACCAGATCGAATCGTGTTGCGGTTTGACCATATCACTCCCTTCGGATCAAAGCATTTCTGCGGCGCTTTAGTTTGCCTTGGCTCTGCGTTGACTCTGCGTTGACGTATGCCATCCGTATCAATGAGCTGAGTTTCTCACAGGGTTACCTATCTTTCGTACGCATCGAAAACGCCAGCAAAATGCCCGCAATGACCATCAGCACTAGCGCGCTCAACGACAGCGACCAATGGATGCCGATCACCGCGCCGAGCAGGCCGACGGTGATGCCGCTGAACGCGCGCAGGCCGTTGTTCGACATATTGTAGAGGCCGATCATGCGCCCGCGCAAGTTGGGCGGGGCATGCACCTGCACCAGGGTTTGCGCCATCGAGTTGTAGGCGAGTTGCAGAAACCCGGCGACGAACATCAACGCCACGGCGAGCGGATAGTTATCGGTCATGGCGAATCCGGCGATAGAAATGCACCACAGAATGGTGAGGATGATCGCGGTGCGCGGATTGGCTTGCAGCAGGCCGCGTGCTTCGAGAATCATGCCGCCGAGAAACGCGCCGCCGGCGTTGGCGGCGAGCAGCACGCTGTATGAAAATTCCGCCTTCTCCGTGCCCAGATCATGCGCGAACTCCGGCATCTGTGCCTGAAACGCATTGCCGACAAAAAACGACGACACACCCGCCAGCGCAATCATGCTGATGAGGATGTGATTACCGCGCGCCAGGCGCAACGTCGCCAGGGTATCCTTCAGCCCGCCGGCCAGTGCCGCGCGCGGCGTGCCGGGTACGTGCGCCGGGCGTTTGCCGTGCGGTGTCTTCTGCAGCCATACGATCAGCGGCAGATAGATCAGCACGTTGACGATCAGCCCCGCCGCTGCGCCGAAGATCAGCATCAGCGCGCCGCCGATGGCCGGCCCCATCAACACCCCCAACTGGCGGCTGGTGGCGTTGAGCCGCACCGCGCTTTGCAGATTTTTGCCGCCGACGATATCGTGTATCAGCAACTGGCTCGCGGGTATCCACAACACACCCGCGATGCCGTGTATGGTGAGCAGCACCACCGCATGCCACTCCTCGGTGGTGTCGGTCATGAACAAAAACGCCCAGCCGAGGGAGGCCACCATGTACAGCACCATCGCCAACTGAATAATGCGCCGGTTGTCGAAGCGATCGGCGAGCGCGCCGGAATACACCGAGAACAGCAAAAACGGCAACCAGTGCGTGAGTATCGCGATGCCCGCCAGCGTGGGCGAATGAAACTTCTGATACAGCACCCAATAGCTGATGACGTGCTCGATGTTGTCCGCCATCATCGCCAGCGCGGTGGTGATGAAGTAGATGCGATACTGCGGATGGCGTAACGCGGCGAAACTTTTGGGCGGCTCTTCGCATGCGGGCGGCGGCGGGGCGGGCGTATCGGACATGAGTGCCTATTGTATCGCGGCCCGGCGCGCGCGATGCTTTGCGATGTGCTTTTAATGCGGACGGTCGCCGCGCACCAGCATGCGGTACAGCCGGCGCTGCTGGCTGTGATCGAAATCGAACCCCGCCTTGTGCAGCGATGCACGGTCGTCGATGATCAGCAGGTCGCCCATCTGGTATTCATGCGCGTAGCAGAATTGCGGCTGGGTAACTTTTTCGGTGAGCTCCTGCAGGAATGCCTGCGTATCCTCCGGCGTCATGCCGATGATTTTTTCGGTTTTGCTCTTGTGGAACCACACCGCCTTGGTGCCGGTTTCGGGGTGCGTGCGCACCAGCGGCTGCACCGTCGGTGGTTTCTTTGATTCCAGTTGCGCCTTGAGAATATCCGGATTGGCGATCTTGAAACGCGCGCTGCTGATCAGCGTGTTTTCCGTCTTCATGGGTGTGATGCGTTGCTTCAAATCTTCCGGCAGCGATTCGTAGGCCGCGCGCGAGTTGCACACGTTGGTGGCGCCACCTTTATCCGGCACCGCCACCGCATACAGCATGGTGAACTTGGGCGGCAGTTCCTGGTTGGTATGATCGGTATGCCACGTAGAGTTGGTGCCGACCTTGGCCGGCTTGCCCGTGCTGTCGAGATGGAAGTTATCGAGCACGCTGATCAGCGGAAAACCATCCACGAGGTAGCGGCGGTTCTGGTCTTCCATCAGCTCGCCGAACAATTCGCCCGCAGCCTGTACCTGCGCGGGCGTGAGATGCGCTTGTCCGCAGATAACCAGCACCACGTTTTCGACCGCCGCATCGTAGAGCTTTTTCTGCGTCGCGGCGTCGACGGGCTTGGCCAAATCGATGCCGGTGACGATGGCGCCGATGTGCTCTTTGACTTTGGTGATCTTCAGCGTTTGTGCGGGTGCTTGCACGGGGTTTTGTATTACGGCGCTCATGGTTTATCTCCTTGGAATGTTGGAAAGGCGATCAACGGGATTCCGCTAGGTGATGGGTGATAGGTTTACCCGGGTGTTAACGGGAATATCATACGCGCAATTTTTCGCAAACGTGCTTGCGGCGCGCCATCCCGGCGCCCTCAATGCGCCTGTATCTTCGCGTCGCGAATCACCTTGCCCCACTTTACGATTTCGGCACGCTGAAAGCGGTCGAACTCCTCCGGGGTGGTGTAGACCACTTCGGCGCCCTGCTGCAGCATCGCGTCTTTGATCTCCTGTAATTTCAGGATCGAAGCGATTTCGCGATTGATTTTCTCGATGATCGGGCGCGGTGTTTTTCCCGGCGCGTAAAGTCCGAACCACACATACGATTCCAGTCCCTTGAAGCCCTGCTCCAGTGCCGTGGGAATATCCGGCGCGCCGGGAAAACGTTTTTCATTCAGCAGCGCAATGGCCTTTAACTTGCCCGCCTTGATCTGGCCGCTGGTGGTGGTCGACAGAAACGCCGCCCGCACTTCGCCGGTAAGCAGCGCAGTCAGGGTGAAACCCGCGCCTTTGTACGGAATATGCACGAGTTGGATGCCGAGCATCTGCGCGAACAATTCGCCGGTGAGATGGCTGCTGGTGCCGGTGGAGGCCGAGGCATAGTGCAGGCCGCGCTGGCGCGATTGTCGATCACCATCTGCTGCTTGAAGCGCTCGGACAATTTTTGACCGATAAAGCGCGCGGTGATATCGGCGGTGCTGCCGGGCGACCCGGCAACGATGCGCACCGGGCGGCTCGGATAATTATCCGCAACGTTGGCGGCGAACGCCGTGCCGCTGATAAACGACAGCGCGACGAGGGTGACGCAAACATTCCACGCAGGTTTCATGGTGGAGCTCGATGCTATCGGGTTGATGACGTATTTTGCCTTTGTTCGCCAAGAGCATTGTAAGTATCTGTTTTAATTAGGTAATTTTATGCGTTATCAGATGTGGCATGATGCACCTCGCGGACGGGTCGTAAGCACACGCCGCGTTCACCGGAGGAGTCAGCATGGCAAAACAAACATCACGCAGGGTGGGCAGGGTGGCAGTGGCAGTGGCAGTGGCAGCACTGATGATGGGCATGAGCAGCGTTACCAGCGTTACGCATGCGCAAGCCTATCCCACCAAGCCGGGCCGCTTGCTTGTCGGTTTTGCACCCGGCGGCGGCGTTGATATCGCCGCGCGCATTGTTGCGGCAAAATTAAGTGAGCAGTGGGGCCAGCACCTGATCGTGGACAATCGCGCGGGCGCGGGCGGCACTATCGGCACCGACATCGCGGCCAAGGCGCCCGCCGACGGTTATACGCTATTGCTGTGCGGTATCTGGTCACATGGCGTCGCGCCCTCGCTCTACAAAAAGTTGCCGTACGATCACTACAAGGATTTTGCGCCGGTATCGATGATCGGCACCACGCCCAATGTGCTGGTGGTGCATCCCGCGGTGCCGGTAAAATCCGTGAGCGAATTTATTGCGCACGCCAAGGCGGGCAAAGGCAAGTTGACTATCGCCTCGCCCGGTACCGGCAGTTCGCCCAACATGACGATGGAGCTGTTTCGCCTGACCACCGGCATTGACTTTGTGCATGTGCCGTACAAAGGCGCCGGGCCCGCGATTGTGGATTTGCTCGGCGGGCATGTGCAGTCGATGTTCGACAATATGTCATCGCAGCTCGCGCACATGAAAGGCGGGCGCACGCGCGCGATCGCGGTGACCTCGCCCAAACGCAGCGTGCACATGCCGGATGTGCCGACCATGATCGAATCAGGGGTGAACATCGACGTCACCGTATGGTACGGCCTGTGCGCGCCCGCCGCCACGCCGAAACCCATCGTCGCCAAGCTCAACGCTGATCTGCACAAGGCATTGGCCGCGCCCGACACGCAGCGCCGCCTCACCGAAAACGGTATCGACACCGCGCCCTCGACGCCCGAACAATTCGCCGCGTTCATCAAGGTCGAAACCGACAAATGGGCGCGCGTGGTGCGTGATGCGAAGGTGCCGCAGCAGTAGGCGGGCGCGTGGTGCGTTAGCGGCGCACTACCGAATAAGCTGTTCCACATAGTTTTCACCTAAACCTACGGCGGTGTAGTGCGCGCGCGCCTTGTCGAGGCGCGTGAACACGTCGTCGTAGCCGGTGGAAACCCCCTGCGGATCGACATACATCAGGCTGCCGGTCACCTGAAACAGCGTGACCATTTCGGTGCAGCCTTCGGGCACCACCAGCGTGTGCGTCTCACCGGGCGGCTCGAAAATGTAGCTGCCTTCCTCGGCCACCCAGTCGTGCTCCAGGTACAGCCAGCGCCCCTTGAACACCCACGCGTGCACGCCGCCCGAATGGCGATGGCGCGCGATCATGCCCGCCTTGGTGACGCGCATCACATGCGTGTACTGGCCCTGCGTGACATTAAATTGCAGCGGGCGCACGGCGACATGTTCCGCCAGCGGCACCCACACACGCGGGTCACTCTGCGCGGACAAGGCCATCGCATCAAGAATCACCATGTCAGGACGCATGTCGCGCGGTTGCGGCTTTTGGTAGGGAATGCGGTTCGGGTCGGTGACGGCAGGGGTGAGCGGTTGGTTCATGTGAGGTTCCTGTTTGGGATCGGTGGAAGGTGAGTGACGCTGCAACGCGGAGCGGGGTTACTTCGTCAGCGCAAGTCCCGCTGCTTTGATAACGCCCGCCCAGCGTTCGGATTCAGCGCGCATATAAGCAGAGAGTTCCGCCGGTGTGGTGGACTGCGGCTCCTGCCCTTGATCGGACAGCCGCTTGGCGAACGTCGGCTCGGCGAGCATTTTGACCATTTCGCGGTTCACGCGCGTGATGATCGCGGGCGGCACGCCGCTCGGCGCCACCAGGGCGTACCAGGTGATGCACTGAAAGCCCGGTATCGTTTCCGCGATGGTCGGCACTTCGGGCGCAGCAGGTGAACGTTTGGTACCGGCGTGCGCCAGCGCGCGCAACTTGCCTGTTTTGGCCAGCGGCCACACCGCGGGCATGCTGTTGAACATGAATTGCACTTGTCCGCCCACCACATCCGTGATCGCCATCGATGTGCCCTTGTACGGCACATGCAAAAAATCCACTTTCGCCAGCACCTTCAACATTTCGCAGCCCAGGTGATTGGAAGTGCCGGTGCCGGGCGACGCGCAATTGAGCTGCCCCGGCTTCGCTCGCGCCAATGCCATCAGCTCATCGACATTGGTGGCGGGCAGCCCCGGATGGCTGACCAGCATCTGCGGACTGACGACCACCAGCGACACCGGCGCAAAGTCGCGCATCGAATCGTACGGCGCGCGGGTCATCATCGGTGTAATGACCA
>JAYVQD010000350.1:0-22649 GCA_043777275.1 Nitrosomonadales bacterium | reverse complement strand
TCTTCAAAAACGCCTACCTGCCGTACCGTGATCCGGAAACGCTCAAGGCCTTTCTCAAGATCATCAACGAATTCACCTACGACCATTCCGAGCGGCTGGGCGACGCCTTCGAATACCTGCTCTCCGTGCTGGGCAGTCAGGGCGATGCCGGGCAGTTCCGCACCCCGCGTCATATCATTGATTTTATTGTCAAAATTGTTGATCCGAAAAAAGGCGATGTAGTGCTCGACCCGGCCTGCGGTACGGCAGGCTTCCTCATCTCTGCGTACAAACACATTCTCAGCACCAACCTCGATGCCAGGGGCCTAAGCAGTCTCACCCCCGACGACAAAGGCCGCCTCGCGCAAAACTTCAGAGGGTACGACATCTCCCCCGACATGGTGCGCCTGTCGCTGGTGAACCTGTACCTGCACGGCTTTACCGACCCGCACATCGTCGAATACGACACGCTCACCTCCGAAGAGCGCTGGAACGAAACCGCCGATGTGATCCTCGCCAACCCGCCGTTCATGTCGCCCAAAGGCGGCATCAAGCCGCATAAGCGGTTTTCGATACAGGCCAAGCGCAGCGAAGTGCTGTTCGTCGATTACATGGCCGAGCACCTCACGCCCAATGGCCGCGCCGGCATCATCGTGCCCGAAGGCATCATTTTTCAAAGCCAAACGGCCTATACCGAGCTGCGCAAAATGCTGGTGGAGAACAGCCTCGTCGCCGTGGTGTCGCTGCCGGCGGGCGTGTTTCAGTCGTATTCCGGTGTCAAAACATCGATTCTGATTCTCGACAAATCGCTGGCGAAAAAGTGCAACACCATCGGGTTTTTCAAAGTGGAGAACGATGGATTCGGCCTTGGCGCGCAGAGGCGGGCGATTGAGAAGAACGATTTGCCGCAGGTGCAGACTGAACTTGCTGAGTATCTTCAGGCGTTGCGTGGCGGGCAGGAGGTCGATGAACTCACGCCTACCTGCGGGTTGGTTGTCGCGAAAGAAAAAATTGCCGCGAATGGGGATTACAGCCTAAGCGGGGAGAGGTATCGAGATGGTATTGCTCGAACGTCAAATTATCCGATGGTTCCAATCGGCGACATATGCGAGCTCTTCAATGGTCGGGCGTTCAAGCCGGAAGATTGGGAAGCAGCAGGCAGTGGGGGCGTCCCGATCATTAGAATCCAGAACCTAAACAATTCGGATAGTGTTTTTAATTACTTCACCGGTGAGATAAGCGAGAAAAACACGATCAACAATGGAGAGCTTCTATTTTCGTGGTCTGGATCACGCGGCACGTCGTTTGGCGCTCATATTTGGCGAGGCGGCAAGGCTGTTCTGAATCAGCACATTTTCAAAGTGGGCTTCGATGAGATGCGAGCGACCAAGATGTATTTGTTGCATGCTCTCAATAAAGCTGTGACAGAAGTTGAAGAAAATCTTCATGGTGGAGTGGGCCTCGTACATATCACGAAGGGCAACTTAGAAAAAATCCAAATCCCACTGCCGCCACTGGAAGTGCAGAAGGAAATCGTGGCGGAGATCGAGGGCTACCAGAAAGTCATCAACGGCGCCCGCGCCGTCCTCGATAACTACCGCCCCCACATCCCCATTCACCCCGATTGGCCGATGGTGGATTTAGGTGAAGTAGCAGAGTTCATTAATGGCGATCGGGGAACAAACTATCCCTCAATAAAACATCGCGTAGATTTCGGCGTGCCGTTTGTGAATGCTGGACACTTGGACGGTGGCGATGTTTCCCTTTCCGGTATGGATTACATCACTCGCGAGCATTACGACTTGCTTGGCAACGGCAAATTCATCCGCGGTGATATCCTCTACTGTCTCCGCGGTTCCCTCGGAAAAAGCGCGCTAGTTCAGAGCGTAGAGTATGGCGCAATCGCTTCATCTCTTTTAATCCTTCGCCCCTCCGGTCGTATCGCTGGACGTTTTCTCTACTGTTGGTTGAATGGGCCACAAGGGCTTGATTTGATATCGCAGAACAACACTGGGTCAGCCCAGCCGAATCTATCAGCGGGCAATGTTAAAAAATTCTCTATCCCCCTTCCACCCTTAGCTACGCAACAAGCCATCGTCGCCGAAATCGAAGCCGAACAAGCCTTAGTCAGAGCCAACCGCGACCTGATCACCCGCTTCGAGAAAAAAATCCAGACCACGCTGGCTCGCGTGTGGGGCGAGAATGCTGCGCAAGCGGCCGAGGACGATCCCATGCTGCGCGTTGCATGAGAATGTTGCAGATTGGAATTGGGAGTCAGCATCCGTGCCGTTATATAAGTATTTGATTTTAAATAATATTATGTGCTAACATGAGGTTCTCGCTAGTGATTAGAGCTTGCGCGGAGTGAAGTTAACTGTATATAATATCAGCCCTATGCGTGCCTGTTCATTTACGGCCAGCCCACACCGCCGAAGAGCCGTACTATCATGTCCGATGATCCCCGCCGGAAAGGGCACATCATGATTCGCAACCTGTTCAATGAAAAAAAGGCCGCCCAAGCGGCGGCCTATTTCCTGTTTCGCGCAGGCGGACCGCTGACCCTGCTGAAGCTGATGAAACTGCTGTACCTCGCTGAGCGCGGCTCGTTCGAACGTTATGGCGCGCCCATGATTGGCGACCGGCTGGTATCGATGCCACACGGGCCGGTGCTGTCGATCACGCACAATCACATGAATGGCGAGCTGGAGTCGGTGCCGGGCGGCTGGGAGTCGTGGATTGCCGACCGCGCTGAGCACAATCTGGATTTGCGTGATCGCGCGGCGTTGAAATCTCCCGAAGTTGATTTGCTCGAATTGAGCGACGCCGATCTGGCAATACTGGCCGACGTTTGGCAACGCTTCGGCCACATGTCGGCTTCTGGGCTTCGGAATTGGACGCACGATAACTGCCCAGAGTGGAAAGACCCCGACGGCTCGATGATTCCTATGACGCCTGAAGATCTATTTACCGCACTGAATTTTACGCCTCAGCAACAGCGCGAAGCACTGGCGCGGCTCAAGGCAGAGAGCACAGTTAACGCCGCGTTTGCGTCTATCAAGGGCTGATGGCCCTCGATGGCGCAATGGCAGTTATGTGCGGGCGCGACGTTGTTGATGCCCTCGGGTAACGAAGGGGATCATCTATACGTTGTTCTGAACGACCCGCGTGCCTTTGAAGGCCGCGGCCAACAGTTTTGGGTTGTACTGGTCAATCTGAGTTCCGTGCGCGAAGGTGTGGCGCATGACGCCACTTGCGTGCTTGATGCTGGAGACCATGTTTTTGTGAAGCGGCCCAGTTTTGTTTTCTATCGCAATGCCCGTGTCGAGCCACAGAATCATGTACTGCGCCTCGTCGAGCAAGGCGTGTTCAACCCGCACGTGCCAGTGTCGGCCGAGCTGCTACAGCGTATTAAAACGGGCCTGTTCGATTCGCCGCACACCAAGCGCGAGTTCAAGCGTTTCAAGTTCTGAGGTCGGGTTATCATGGGGCTTCTGCTAACTCGTTCACCCCCAGCAACAATACTCCCATGATCCGCGACCCCGCCACCTTCCAAATTCTCCTCGACACCATCGCGCGCCTGGTGCGCGAGAAACTCATTCCGCGCGAGCGTGAAGTCACTGAGACCGATGAAATCCCCGCCGACATCATGGCCGAGATGCGGCGCATGGGTTTGTTTGGCCTGACGATTCCTGAAGAATACGGGGGCCTGGGATTGACCACCGAGGAAGAAGCGCTGACTAGCATGGCGCTGTGCGAGGCGTCGCCGGTGTTTCGTTCGATCATGGGCACCAACAACGGCATCGGCGGCATGGGCATCGTGATCGACGGCACCGAGTCGCAGAAGAAAAAATATCTGCCGCGGTTGGCCACCGGTGAAATCATCGGCTCGTTCGCGCTGACGGAGCCGGGTTCCGGTTCCGATGCGGCCTCACTCACCACGCGCGCCGACAAACAGGGCGATCACTACATCATCAATGGCACCAAGCGCTACATCACCAACGCGCCGGAAGCGCACATCTTTACGCTGATGGCGCGCACTGATCCGAAATCCAAGGACGCCGGCGGCGTGTCAGCCTTCATCGTCGAGCGCGATTCGCCGGGCCTCACTGTCGGCAAGCCCGATCGCAAAATGGGTCAGCGCGGTTCGCACACCGCCGATGTGATTTTCGATAACGTGCGCGTGCCCGCCGAGAACGTCATCGGCGGCGTTGAAGGCATGGGCTTCAAAACCGCGATGAAAGTGCTGGATCGCGCGCGGCTGAATATTGCTTCGGTGTGTACCGGCATCGCGCAGCGCTTGCTCGACGAAGGATTGAATTACGCGCGTGAACGCAAACAGTTCGGCAAACCGATTGCGGAGTTTCAGTTGATCCAGGCGATGCTCGCCGACTCCAAGACCGAAATCTACGCCGCGCGCAGCATGGTGCTCGACGCCGCGCGCAAACGCGATACCGGCGTGAACATCACGCTCGAAGCGTCTTGCTGTAAATTATTTGCCTCGGAAATGGTGGGCCGCGTTGCCGACCGCGCGGTGCAGATACACGGCGGCGCAGGGTATATGCAGGATTACGCGGTCGAGCGCCTGTATCGAGACGTGCGGCTGTTCCGTATATTCGAGGGCACCACGCAGATTCAGCAGTTGGTGATTGCACGGCATATGCTACGCGACCGCTAAAATAGTTGCCGTCGTTCCGGGCTTGACCCGGAACCCAGTACGTTCAATCATGCGAAGCATCTAAATCAGGCATCCTGCGGATGCGGGTAACAACCTGGGTTCCAGCTTTCGCTGGAACGACGATTAAAGGGGAACCAATGTCGCGATCCATAGCGGTTTTGATGTGCGGCGCGCTTGCGGTGTTGGCGACACACACACACGCCCAGACCGCTTCGGCAGGCTCAGGACAGGCCTACCCCGCCAAACCCATCCGCATGGTCGTTCCCTTCGCCCCCGGCGGCACCGGCGAATTTCTTGCGCGCAGCATCACGCCGCGCATGGGCGAGCTGATCGGCCAGCAGTTCATTGTGGATTTTCGCGGTGGCGCGGGTACCACGCTTGCTGCGGGCCTGGTGGCGGCGGCGCCCGCCGACGGTTACACCGTGTTGATTCAGACCCTCACCACCCAAGCCATCAACGAAAGCCTGTATGCAAAACTCGCCTACAACACCAACCGGGATTTCGCGCCGGCGGGGTTGATCGCGGTGATTCCCATCGTGCTGGCCGCGCATCCGTCGCTGCCCGCGCGCAACGCGAAGGAACTCGCCGCGCTGTCGCGCGCGCGGCCAGGCACGCTTAATTTCGGCACTGCCGGCATCGGCACCTCTTCACACTTTGCGGTGGAGCTGTTCAAGCTCGCATCGAAGGCTGATCTCACGCACATTCCCTACAAGGGCGCGGGGCCGGCGACGATAGACACCATGGCAGGCTTTATACCGCTGGTTGCCGATGCCATTACCTCACTCAAGCCGCACATCGATGGCGGAAAAGTTCGCGGCATCGCCATTGGCAGCGCGCAACGTTCCGAGGGCGCGCCGCAACTCGCGACGTTTGCCGAATCGGGCTATCCCGGTTTTGAAGCGAGTTCGTGGTGGGGGATTTTGGTGCCGACGCGCACACCGGCGGCGATCATCGCGCGGCTCAACACCGAGTTGAACAGATCGCTCGAAGACGGTACGGTGAAAAAGCGCCTGCTGTCGCACGGTGCGACACTGAAGTACGGCACCCCTGCGGAAGCAGGCGATTTGTTCAACAGCGAGGTCGAAAAGTGGGCGAAGGTGGTCAAGGCCACCGGCGCACGCGTCGATTGAGAGATAATGTAAGTATTTGTTTTTATTGAGTAATTTACAAAGGACGTTTCGTGGCATTTGAAAAACTGATCCAGGATTTCCAGGAACGAACCGCCGAGGCCATCGGCATGGGCGGCGCTAAAAAACTCGCCAAGCGCAAAGCCGAGGGCAACCTCAACGCACGCGAGCGCATCGATTATTTGCTGGATAAAGATTCCTTCGTCGAATCCGGCCGCTTCGCGCGCAGCAATCGGCCCGAGGTCAAACACAAGACGCCGTCGGATGGAAAGGTCGCGGGCTTTGGCAAAATCCACGGGCGAGAAGTCGGTCTGGTGTCGAATGATTTCACCGTGATGGGCGCCTCCAGCGCGGTCATCAACATGAAAAAGATCAAGCATGTGAAGCAAACCGCGACCAAGCGCGGCATGCCGCTGGTGCTGCTGGGCGAATCGAGCGGCGCGCGCATGCCTGACCGCATGGGCGCGGCGGGCCGCGCCATCATCGCGCAGGACCCCACCGAATATCAGCGCTTGCGCGAGTCACCGTGGTGCTCGGCGCTGCTCGGGCAGTGCTACGGCTCATCAACGTGGTATTCGGCGATGTCGGATTTTGTGGTGATGCGCAAGGGCGCCATCATGGCGATCGCCAGTCCGAACGTCACCTCGATCGCGATCAACAAGCCGATTACTGCCGAAGAGCTCGGCGGCTGGAAATTGTTGACCGGCATATCGGGCCTGGCCGACATGGCAGTCGATACCGACGAGCAGTGTCTCGACGCGATCAAAAAGTTTTTGTCGTATCTGCCGAGTCACCACATGGAGGCGCCGCCCGAAGTTGCGGTACCTGAAGGCTCGGACGAAGCCTGTAAAACCCTACTCGACATCATGCCCGAGTCGCGCAATCAGGTGTATGACGTGCGCAAAATCATCAAGGCGGTGGCCGACAAAGATTCGACATTCGAGTTGAAAGAGCGCTACGGAAAATCCATCACCACCCTGCTCGCGCGGCTCGACGGCAAAAGTGTGGGCTTCATTGCCAACAATCCCCTCTACAAAGGCGGCGCGCTGGATGCCGATGCGTGCAACAAAGTCACCAGCTTCATGGTGCTGTGCGATTCGTTCAATATCCCGCTGGTGTTTATGGTGGATGTGCCGGGATTTCTGATCGGCGTCGAAGGTGAAATCCGTGGCATGCCCGGCAAGGTAATTAACTGGATGAACGCGCTGACGCTGGTGACAGTACCGAAGATCACCGTGATGATGCGCAAAAACTACGGCCAGGCATTCATCAACATGGCCGGCGGCAAAAACGCCGATGAAATTGCCTGCTGGCCAATGGCGGACCTCGGGTTTATGGATCCGGCGGTGTCGGTCAACGTGCTCTACGGCGTCAAATTTGAAGACGACCCCGAGCGTTTCAAACAACTCAAAGCCGAAGTCGAACGCGACACCTCGGCGTGGGGCTTGGCTGAGCTATACGAAGCGCAAAACGTGATTGATCCTCGCGACACGCGCGAGTATTTGATCCGCACGCTGGAAGTGCATCGTCTGCGCCTGAAAAAAGGCGTCGGTGAACATTTGCTGCGCAACTGGCCAACCAGCTATTGACGCGGTTGCCGATGGACGATAAGCGGTGAATCACGCACCGGCGTGAGCCGCTTGTTGTAAACCAGGCGACGAACTTACAATGTGTCGAGCCGCTGGCGAAGTCCGTCAGCCTGCGTTTGCAATGCCTTGATCGATGCATCGCCCATTTTCTTCAACTGCAGATAAACCATGCCAAGACGCGGATTGTCGGCGAGCGTTTCCTTGTTTCGCGCAAAAAAATCCCAATACAGTGCGTTGTAGGGACAGGCCCGCTCGCCTTCGCGCAGCTTCCTGTCGTAGTGACACTGCTTGCAGTAGTCGCTCATCCGGTTAATGTAGGCAGCGCTTGACACATAAGGCTTGGTCGCCATCAGCCCGCCGTCCGCGAACTGGCTCATGCCTAGGGTATTGGGAAGCTCAACCCATTCGAAAGCGTCGATGTAAATCCCCAGATACCATCGATGCACCAAGGCCGGATCGAGTCCGGCCAACAGGGCGAAATTGCCAATGATCATCAGCCGCTGAATATGGTGAGCGTGGGCGTGTTCCAGCGATTGCCCGACGGCGTGTGCAATGCAACGCATTTTTGTCTGCCCGGTCCAGAACCACCCGGGCAGCGGCTGTTTATGCCCGAACACGTTATGATCCGCGTAACCCGGCATGTGCGCCCAGTAGACGCCGCGCACATATTCGCGCCATCCGAGAATCTGCCGGATAAAGCCCTCCGCAGCCGCGAGCGGTACGCGGCCCGCCTGATAGGCGCCCTCAACCTTCGCCACGACTTCGTCTGGATGGAGCATCTTTGTGTTTAATGCAAACGACAGTAAGGAATGAAACAGCCGCCACGCTTGGGCACTCATGGCATCCTGAAAGTCTCCAAAGTGCGGCAGCGCTCCTTTGATGAACTGATCCAGTTGCCGCAGTGCTTCGGTGCGATTGAGCGGCCACGCCAGTTGCTCAGCGTTGGGCTGGCCAAAACTTTTGATGCCGGCGTTAACTATGGCCTGCCAGAGTCCTGAATGATCGTGGCGCGGGCGCGTGTCGGTCGGCTCTGGTGGCGTGCCGGGCCACGGTTTGCGGTTATCGCGATCGTAGTTCCATTGGCCGCCGATCGGCTTGTTTGACTGATCCATCAGAACGCGATGTTTCGCGCGCATATGACGGTAAAAATGATCCATTACCCAACTTCGGCGCTTGGCAAAAATCTGCGCTGCTTCGTTTCGCGCAGTGTAGAAGTGTTCGCTGTCTGCCATTCGGCAGGGAATGGCCGCTTGGCGCGCGTAGTCCGCTAACTGCGCGTCCAGCCGCCATTCGTCCGGCGTCTGGTATTCAAACAAGCAGGCGCGGTAATGCACAATCAAGGCATCAAGATTAGCCGGCAACGTTGCCTGGTTGCGCGGATCGTCGATTGCAAGATAGTGCACGCGATGACCGGCCTTTTGCAATTGGGCGGCAAGGTCGCGCATGGCAGCGAAAATGGCGATAATCTTCTGCGCGTGATGCAGTACGTAATCCGTTTCCTGGCGCAGCTCCATCAGCACATAGACCATGTCGTTGCGCTTCTCCCGGAACCAACTGTGCTGCGGGTTGAGCTGATCGCCCAAAATCAAGCGGAGCGTTACGGCCATAGGGTTTCCAATTGTATGCGGGTCGGCGCGCGGCATTGCCCTACCAGGCAATGGGCCGTCCGTGCTGATCAAAGAATCCGCCCGACGCATTAGGGGGCAGGGAGTTGAGTACTGACAGTATGCGCATTGCTGCGGTTTCCGGCGATTGAATTTCCAGCCCGGACTTTGCAAAGCGCTGTGACAGGCGCGTTGCCACGGTGCCCGGATGGATGGCTACGCAAAGCGCGTCGGGCCGAGAACGCCCCAGTTCAATTGCCGCTGTGTGCACGATCTGGTTCAGCGCGGCCTTCGACGCGCGGTAGCTGTACCACCCACCAAGACGGTTGTCGCCGATGCTGCCCACGCGCGCAGACAAGGTGGCGAAAACGCTTCTGCCGGTGCGCGGCAATAGCGGCAGGAGATGCTTCATCAGCAGCGCCGGGCCAATGGCGTTAACGGCAAACGCTCGCGTCATTTCAGCGGCATCCAATTGCCGAAAGGTTTTCTCGGCGACGCATCCTTCACTTTCAAGAATGCCAGTCGCGTTGATCACCAGCCGCAGGTCCCTTCCATCGCGAGCGACATCTGCTGAAACCGCTTCGATCGTCGATGGCAGCGTGAGGTCCAGTGAAATCGCGCTGGAACGCGAGCAGCCCAAAACGCCGGAGAAAGTGCTTAAGCTGGACAACTGTGCGAACAGGGCCTCGCCGATCCCGCCGCTGGCGCCGATCACTAACGCAATACCCCTGCCGGGAATGGCGCACTTTGACTGACCGAAGTACCGCTCAGGCTTTCTTCGCCCAAGCCGCACACCAGCCTTTAGCGTTCACGAGTTTGCCGCCAACCGGGGGACATGCGGCCCAAGCATCGGTAGTTTTGCCCTGATAGAACTGACAGTTGGCGCAGTTGCGGCCGGCAGCGTAGGCCGTGAATTTTTTCGCGTCGACTTTGGCTGCGTCGTGCTTGTATCCCAACGAGACCGCCATCGAATCGGATTCCTCCAGCTTTGCGGCTTGTGCCGATGCCCTGTGGGCAACGGTTGCCGCAAGAGTGGCGGCGGGCAGTGTAGTGAGGAAAGTGCGGCGGGTGGTCATGGTATCTCCTGTTGATAGTGGTGAGGGTTGTATCGATTCACCGGTTACGGCTTGCGCCATAGGCGCCGCATAACCAGAAAGCGGCCGTATGCAAAATCAAGTACCGCCAAGGCGTATCGGTTAGAGCAGAAACGGGCCATCCACGCTAACGTCGGCAGATGCCGCCAGATTTCGACGAAAGCCGCCGCGCCCGACAGCAGGGCTCCATTTGCGCTTTGTACGTGGAGGCGCTGCAGCGCATAGGCGCGGTCGAGGCCAGCGCTCAACTGCGTTACGTCGCAGCGCGAAGCGTCCACCCATTCAATGGCGTCTGCGCCACGCAGTCGCCGGTACGTCGAGATTTCGCGACTGCAAACCGGGCACATACCGTCGAAGTAAACGATGCAGGGTGACCGATTCGGCGATTCGTTGATGCGAAACATGTCGTGCGATGTAATGAAAGACGTAGGACACTTTCCTGAAAGCGGAAATTGCACGATAGCAATCCGCCTGCCTATACATTGAGTTGTCCAAGGACAAAAAGTTTCAGGTTCACT
Source organism: Nitrosomonadales bacterium (assembly GCA_043777275.1). Taxonomy (GTDB): domain Bacteria; phylum Pseudomonadota; class Gammaproteobacteria; order Burkholderiales; family SG8-41; genus UBA5216. Next base: position 12,063 of record JAYVQD010000350.1, on the reverse strand, counting down.
TTCAGTTCGACTGGTATCGCGGGAACATTGCATTTCCCGAGCGCCACAATGTTCAGCTGCCGCGATTGACCACCGCGGCCGTCGCGATCAGTTCGTTGAGCAACGCCATTGAGGCGTGTCCCGAGCAACTGAATGGATCCAACGAGGCCTTTGTGGCGTATTTGAGCAGCAGCGAAGGATTGACTTTGGCGATGTTGACCTGGCCCATGGTCCAGCCGCCAAAGCGCCGCTCGGCAATCTCCTCGTAACTCAGTATGCGCGCGCCAATATTTCGGGGATCGCGCACAATGGTGTTAAACAGTTCACAGACCTCATCGCGACCGCCTTCGAGTACCTGCAAAAAAATATCTTCACTGAAGCACAGCATGCCGGTAATGCCGTGCGGCGCATTGTTCTTGCGCGATTGATCGAGTATGGAATCCACCACCGGGGCGGTAAGCGGGGCGGCAGCGCGGCTGGCGTATAGCAGGCGGACTAGCATGTTGGCCTCAATTCTTCAGGTTAATGAGCGACAGGAATTCGCGGCGCAATGCCGAGTTTTTCAGAAAAGACCCGCGCATCACACTGTTGATCATCTTGGTTTCGGAATCCTTGACGCCACGCCAGTGCATGCAAAAGTGATCCGCTTCCATGATCACGGCCAGTCCGTCAGGGCTGACTTTGGTCATCAGCAACTCGGCCATCTGCGTGATGGCCTCTTCCTGAATCTGTGGCCGGCTCATGACCCACTCGGCGAGCCGCGAATACTTTGAGAGTCCGATCAGGTTCGAATGTTCATTCGGCATCAGGCCGATCCACAGCCGTCCCATGATCGGGCAAAAATGGTGGCTGCACGCGCTGCGCACCGTAATCGGGCCGACAATCATCAGCTCGTTCAGGCGCTCTGCATTGGGAAACTCCGTAACCGGCGGCTCGGCAACATAGCGGCCACGAAACACTTCGGTCAGATACATCTTGGCGACGCGGCGCGCGGTGTCGTGGGTGTTGTGATCACTTTCCGTGTCGATTACCAGGCTGTCCAGAACGCCCTTCATCTTACCTGCGACTTCGTCGAGCAGCGCATCGGTTTCGCCAGGCGCAATAAAGGACGAGATATTGTCGTTGGCGTGAAATCGCTGCTTGGCTTGCAGTATGCGGGCACGAATTCTTGCCGACACCGGAGGCACGGTTTCGTCCTGAACAGTCTTTGCGGAGCTCATCATGTTCATGTATTAGTCGCTTAATATCGTTGGCAAAAAAAGCCGTTTCGAAGTCGAAAAGGCGTAGCGCGGCGCGTTCAATCCGCGCCGATTGTTCAAACGCCAGGACTGGGTGAGGCAATGCCCTCTGACTCGACAACGCGCTCCAGGGCGATCTCCATCATGGCGCGCGCGTTGCCGGTTATCTGGGCCAGATACTGGTGCAGCGCCGCGTCCGCCGGGCTGCGACTTTCGCACTCGGCACTGTAGGTCTCAAAGTTACCCAGCCGCACCAGCAGATCAGCGATGTGATGCGGACATTCGCAATTCAGCGCGACAGAGGTCGTCGCTATTTCGGCAAGCGCCTTGTTGTCAAAACGGCGGGGCGGCGCGGCGTGGTTGGGTTTCAGCGCGATCGTTCCACCCGGCTCAACGCTGGGATGCAGTGCGCCGCACAGCGTACTGAGTTCATCCATATTCATGGGTGCGCGCACCAACTGGCAACCGAGCGCCCGCAGATCCTGCTCGTACTGCCGCGAGGCGTAGCCGTATTCCACCACGACGCGCTGTGCACCCACCAGCCGTGCCAGGGTTCGAATCGCCTGCGGTGTCTCTCGCTGCAAGGAGGGCAACTCGACGAGCAGTGTATCCGCCCGTACGCCGCGCAGATCATCGGGCGCGCGAGCCACACTCGGGCTTACCGCAACGACCTGCAGCACCGGCACGGGGCGCCGCTTCACGCGCAGCGCAAGCGCTTCGCCGACGACGGCCAGTCGCACCGGCTGCATTGCGTCCTCAACGGGCGTAGTGGGTGGGCGCAGCGCCCTCATCGGTGCGCGGGAGGCCTGTTGCAGCATGGACTGCAACTGATCCACGTCGAGCGTTGCGATAGAGCCTATAGCGTATCCCGCGTCGACCAGGCGCTTGATTACCGATAAACGGGTTACTTCTTCAGGCGTGTATTGGCGCCGCCCCGTCGCGCTCTGATGGGGTCCCACCACCTTATAGCGTCGCTCCCATACGCGCAGCGTCTCTACAGGAATTCCAGTGAGGCGCGCCACCGCACCGCTTCGATAGCCCGGTGCTGCCGAACCTTCTTGACGACTATCCGCCACAGTAAACTCCTGAAGAACCGTAAGAGAACTGATAATAACATGAATAATTCATAAATTGACTCGACTTATTATTGAATGACCCGTTTTTGTACTCATATTTGGATTGAACAAATAATAATGAACCGTATCATACGTGTTCATTGGCGATGTATATAGTTTTCAATTAAAACTCAAAGCATATCAGCGCTGATGGCGACAAGCGGGTCTTGGTGCCCGTAAGTCTTAAACCCTTATACCAATCATTCTTAAAGGAAATGTCATGAAAAAGTTACTCTCCACACTGGCACTGTCGGTCTCATTGGCTTCCGCAGTACAGGCCGCAGATATTGTTGATACCGCTGTTGCTGCCGGCAATTTCAAGACGCTCGCAACGGCGTTGAAGGCTGCCGGACTGATCGAAACCTTAAAAGGCCCCGGTCCTTTCACGGTTTTCGCGCCCACCGATGCTGCCTTCGCGAAAATACCCGCCGATCAGCTACAGGCGCTGCTCAAAGATAAAGCCAAGCTGACCGCTGTGCTGACCTACCACGTGGTATCAGGCAAGGTGATGGCCAAGGACGTCAAAGCAGGAATGGTCAAGACGGTGCAAGGTTCCTCACTGACCGTGAGCACCATGGGCGGCGTCAAAGTGGACAACGCCAGCGTTACGGCTGTCGATATTGCCGCCGACAACGGTGTGATCCACGTGATCGATACCGTGGTGATGCCCAAGTAAACAAGCGGCACGCCTGAGTTGAATACGGGCCGCATCGCGGAACAACTAAATCCGCGATGCGGCTGTTTTCGATGGCGCTTACGCTACCCGATGCACCACACGACAGCAGCAAAAACCACGTACACGAATCAAGTAACTCAAATTGAGTGCTGTAATGCATTTCATTCAGCGAGCACTGATGCTCGTCGGGAACACGCTGACGGTGATCGGCTGCTTGGGCCTCGCGCTGGGTGCGATTGGGGTCATTGATCCGGAGCGTTTCGCCATAGGGATTTCCTCAGGCATACGCGTCATCGGGTCAGTGGCGATAGCCGGTTGTCTGTTTAGTGCGATCGGCTATAGCATTTTGGATTTTCCAGAGCGGTAAAAACTAAGGGGTAACCAATCATGTTTCGAAAATCAGATTTCTTCATTCTCCTGGCGGTGATGATTTCGTTCTTTATCTCCGCCTATATGTGGTTTGTGCTGAAAGACCGTGAGCAGGCAATTTTCACGGCGATCTGGATTCCTTCTATCTTCGGCTTCGGCATCTATTTCAAGCTCGCTGCGCTCTTGGGGGGGAACCGCTAATGGCAACCGACCTGCTTATTATGGGTGCCGTGGTGTTCGCGCTGGTGCTGGTCGGACTGGCCTATACCGTAGTGGAATTCAGAAAGATGAAATGAACGGCAGTCGTGCAGTGACGCCAGAGTCGTCGGCCTCTGCACCAGCGTTGTTAATCGGTATGAGCGGTCTGATTCCCTTCGTGGGCCTCGCCGCAATGGTCGGGCTAGGGCCGCCCACCTGGTACGTCTACTGGCTGGCTGCGCTCTCCTATTATGGTGCTGTGATTCTCACTTTCGTTGGCGCCTTGCACTGGGCCTATGCGTTAAAACGTAACGCGCACGGTCGCGAAGCGTGGTTGCAATACGCGTTTAGTGTTGCTCCGGCTTTGATAGCGTGGTTGTCACTGCTTTTCCCGGTCTGGACGGCACTCAAGCTGCAAGCGACCGGACTGCTGATCTGCTGCCTGTTTGACCGCAGCATGTCGCGTTATGACCCGGTGCCGGCGTGGTTCCTGCACCTGCGCGCAGGACTGACTTTAGTTGGCTCGGTCTCACTGGTTCTTGCGAGCGTGTTGTAAACGGCACTTGTGAGGTGTGCGCTACTCAGTCTTGTCAGCCCAAACTTCCTGGGGCCGACGAACCCCAGTAGACGCGACCAGTAAAAATGCGTATCACCCATATATTAGCGCATGGCTCGACTCCAGCGCCGGGATGATGCCTTCGAACCGGCACAGATCGTGAAACGCCTGTAGCGCTTCATCATCTGTCACCGCGACATATTCGGCGCGCCCGCTGTCCTTGAGCTAGGCGTGTTCCGGGCCGACGCCGGGATAATCCAGCCCCGCCGAAATCGAATGCGTTTCAACGATCTGCCCGTTGTCGTCTTGCAGCAAATAGGTGCGATTGCCGTGCAGCACGCCCGGCCGGCCCAGGCACAGTATGGTGGCATGTTTGCCGCTTTCCAGCCCCTGGCCCGCGGCCTCCACACCGATCAGCCGCACGCCGCCGTATTGCAGGTACGGGTGAAAAATGCCGATCGCGTTTGATCCACCACCAACACAGGCGAGCACGGCATCGGGTTGGCGTCCCGCCAATTCCGGCATTTGCGCCAATGACTCGCGACCAATCACCGATTGAAAATCGCGCACCATCATCGGATACGGTTGCGGCCCGGCGACGGTGCCGATGATGTAATAGGTGTTCTCGACGTTGGTTACCCAGTCGCGCATGGCTTCGTTTAGTGCATCTTTCAGTGTTTTGGAACCGCTTTCCACCGTCACTACCGTCGCGCCGAGCAGCTTCATGCGGTAGACGTTCTGCGCCTGGCGCTTGACCTCTTCGGAACCCATGTAGACCACGCATTCCATGCCGTAACGCACGGCAATGGTCGCGTCGCCACGCCGTGTTGACCCGCGCCGGTTTGTGCGATCACGTGCGGTTTGCCCATGCGTTTAGCCAGCATGGCCTGGCCGATGACGTTGTTGATTTTGTGCGCACCGGTGTGGTTCATATCCTCGCGCTTCAAATAAACCGGCGCGCCGCCGAAGTGATCCGACCAACGCTTGGCGTGATACACCGGGCTGGGGCGGCCTACATAATGTTTGAGTTCATAATCAAATTCCGCGACAAACGCCGGGTCGTGCTGGTAGCGCGCGTACGCGGACGTCATTTCATCAAGCGCGTGGATCAGTGATCCCGCAACAAATACCTCGCCGTAAGGGCTGAAATGTCCTTGCGGGTCGGGCAGGTCAATTATTTTCATGCTGCTTGCAGCTTTTGGGATTGTTTTGCGGCAGCGTATCGGGCCAGTGTAACCAGCCGCGCTGTCGCGTGATCGACGATGGGGGCCGGATAATCACGCCCGATAATGATCCCCACGCGTTTTTGCTCTGCCTTATCCATGCGCCATGGCGCATGGATGAATTTATTTTCACAGGGCGCCAGTTGCGGCAGATACCGGCGAATGAATTTACCTTTAGCATCGAATTTTTCGGACTGCGTAACCGGATTAAAGATACGGAAATAAGGCTGCGAATCACAGCCGGTGGAAGCCGCCCACTGCCAGCCGCCGTTGTTGGCCGCTAGGTCAAAATCGTTTAACCGCCGCGCAAAATAACGCTCGCCCCGGCGCCAGTCGATGTGTAAATCTTTAACCAGGAATGACGCCGCCACCATGCGCAGCCGGTTGTGCATGTAGCCGGTAGTGTTCAGTTGCCGCATCGCCGCGTCCACCAGCGGATAGCCGGTTTGCCCTTCGCACCATGCGGTGTAGCGAGCGGTATCGTGGTCAAAAGGCAGGTCATCGAATTCAGCCCGGAACGCATGTTCGACCACGCGCGGATGATGATGCAGGATCATGAAATAGAAATCGCGCCAGATAAGCTCGTTCAACCACGTTTGCGCGCCACGCTCGCCGTGTTGCGTGCGCTCCCACGCTGCGCGCGCCAGCGTGCGCACCGAGATCGTGCCGAAGCGCAGATGCACCGATAGATACGATGGGCCTTTGACCGACGGATAGTCGCGTGTCTCATGGTAGCGCTCGATGCGCTCAAGAAAATCGTCGAACAGCGTTGCCGCGCCCGATGCGCCCGCCGGAATGCCCAGCGTTTTCAGGTTGGTGCGCGCAAACCCGATGCTTTCCAGACTCGGCACCGCACGCAAATCACGCGCATCCACGCGCGCGAGCTGGTCGAGCAGCGACTCCGAAGGATGCGCGGCAAGATCGTCCACGGTTAACCGCTTGAGCCACGCATTTTTATACGCGGTGAATACCGAAAAGGGCCGCCCGTCCTGCGTCAGCACCTCATTCTTCTCGAAAATCACCTGATCCTTGCAGGTGACGAATTCAATGCCGTGGTGGTTAAGCGCGTCGCGCACCGCTTGATCGCGGTTTACCGCGTCGGGCTCGTAGTCGTGGTTCGCGAATACGGTCGTTACGCCCAGCTTCGCGGCGAGCGCCGGAATCTTATCCAGCGCACGGCCATGCAGCACGGTCAGCGCCGCACCGTGCCGCTTCAGCGCGTCGTGAAGTTCCGCAAGGCTCTCCCAAATAAACTCGACGCGGCGGTCAGCGCGATCTTCCAGCACATCGAGAATGCCGGTGTCGAATACAAAAACGCAGAACACCTGCCGCGCGTGCGTCAACGCACGGAACAGCGCGTGGCTATCTTTCAGCCGCAAATCCCTGCGCACCCACATCAGCGCGCTTTCAGCCAGCATGATATTTGACCTAGACAAAATGATATATTTTAGCTATAATGACGCATAGTATAACCTTATACAAACATTTTGTCCAAGACAACATGAACACAGAAACCATTGATAGCCCCTTGACCCGTATCAGCACCGTCGAACGCGACACCGGCCTGTCAAAAGACACTCTGCGCGTATGGGAGCGGCGTTATGGCTTTCCCCAGCCGTCGCGCGATAGCAAAGGCGAGCGCGTCTATCCGGCGGATCAACTGGAAAGGCTGCGCGTCATCCGGCGCTTGATGGATAGCGGCTTGCGCCCCGGTAAGGTGGTGGCCGCGCCGCTGAGCGAACTCCAGGCGCGGCTACAGGCGTTGCCCGAAAACGTTCCGCGATCGGCCATTGAATCCACCGAGGCAGACGCCGCGCTGCGCCTGCTCAAGGCGCATCAGGTTGACGAACTGCGCCAGTATCTTGCGCACGAGCTGATGCGTCGCGGCTTGCAGCGGTTCGTGTTCGAGGTAGTAGCGCCGCTTAACGAAATAGTTGGCAATGCCTGGACAGAGGGCCGCATCGAAATTTTTGAAGAGCATTTGTACTCCGAACAGATACAGCATTTGTTGCGCCAGGCCATCGGCGCGATGACGCAGAGCGAACACACGCCGCGCATCCTGCTCACCACGCTGCCCGGCGAACAACACCAACTGGGGTTGCTGATGGCGCAAGCCTGCTGCGCGGTCGAGGGCGCGCATTGCATTTCGCTCGGCGTGCAGACGCCGACGTGGGACATCGTGCAGGCCGCGCGCGCGCATCGCGCGGATATCGTTGGTTTGTCGTTCAGTCAGGCCATGCCGCTCCACCTTGCACGCGAAGGGATTGCTGATCTTCGCCAGCACCTGAATCGCAAGATAGAGATTTGGGCGGGCGGCAGTCTGTGGCGCCGTGTGCGCAAAACCGCGCCCGGCGTGACAGCGATAGCCTCGCTGACAGCTATTCCGGCGGCGCTAGGGGCGTGGCGCGAGCAACACGCCGGCTCCAGACGGCCAGATGAATGATGTGCGCACGCATCGCATGGCCGCAGGGTTTGCACAGCGCAAGCGTGTCGAGGAAGCCATTATGAGCAAAGCAGCAGCAAAAGCGATTCATTGGGCCGAACAGGGCTTGATCCCTGATGCGGCCATTCGTGCCGGCATCCGGCGCTTGCTCAAAGAGCGGTTGCACGACATACGCACCGACAATGCCGCCGCCGCTGCGTATCTTGCTGAAGCCTTCGTGGCCGATCTGCGCGCCGCCCCGGTCGCGCTGGGTCCTGACAAAGCCAATGCGCAGCACTACGAGGTGCCCGCCGCATTTTTCGGCAACGTATTGGGCGCGCACCGCAAGTACAGCTCGGGCTGGTGGCCCAGCGGCGTCGCGTCGCTGGACGAAGCCGAAGCGGCCGCCCTTGGCGCGACCTGCGAGCATGCGCGCCTGACCGATGGCCAAGACATACTCGAACTCGGCTGCGGCTGGGGCTCACTCACGCTGTGGATGGCCGAGCACTACCGCGCCAGCCGCATTACCGCCATCTCCAACGCCGGTAGCCAGCGCGCCCACATCGAAGCCGAGGCCGCGCGCCGGGGCCTGGACAATGTGCGCGTCATCACCGCCGACATGAACGACTTCGATGCCAGTGCCCGCTACGACCGCATAGTCTCGGTGGAAATGTTCGAGCACATGCGCAACTGGCCAGAGTTGTTTCGCCGCGTGCGCGGCTGGCTCAAACCCGATGGGCAATTTTTCATGCATGTGTTTGTGCATCGGCTGACGCCGTATGCGTTTGTCGAGCGCGGCAAAGATAACGACAGTGACTGGATGAGCCGCTTTTTTTTCTCCGGCGGCATGATGCCGAGTGACGACTTGGCGCTGCGCTTTCAGGATGATTTGCGCATCACCCGCGTCTGGCGCTGGGACGGCACGCACTACGAACGCACGGCCAATGCGTGGCTGGCGAATATGGATGCACGGCGCGCCGCGATTTGGCCCATTCTGGAACAAACATACGGCGCCGAAAATGCCGTGCGGTGGTGGATGCGCTGGCGCATTTTTTTCATGTCGTGCGCTGAACTGTTTGGCTACGAGCGCGGCCAGCAGTGGTGGGTCAGTCACTATTTGTTTGAGCCGCGCACATGAACACCACCACGGCGCGGGACGCCGGTGTTGCAGTCAACTTCGTGTTGTTTCAGATCGGCTGGTTTGCCTGTGTGCTCAGTGCAGCGCAAGGCCAACCGTGGATCGGCACGGTGGCCGCAGCGGCGATCGTTGCCAGGCACGTGCTGCGCGCCGCGCAGCCGCAGCAGGAGGTCAACCTGATCGTGAGCGTGGTAATCCTTGGCGCACTGTGGGACAGCCTGCTGGTGATGCTCGAATGGATTTCCTATTCATCGGGAACGCTGATCGCCGGTGCTGCACCGCATTGGATACTCGCGCTATGGGCTTTGTTTGCGACATCGCTGAATGTCTCCATGCGTTGGCTGAAGCAGCGCCTGCTTTGGGCGGCGGTGCTGGGCGCGATTTCCGGCCCACTGTCGTACTGGGCTGCGGCGCGTTTGGGCGCGGCGCAATTTGTTGAACCGCTGCTTATCCTTGTGGCGCTGGCTGTGGGGTGGGCGCTCATCATGCCGGGGTTGATGCTGCTGTCGCGTTGTTACGATGGCATTGACGTCCCGCGAGGCACGCCGGCATGACGGGCCAAAGCGTTCTAAGCGTTCTTTATGCGCCGCTGCTGGGATTGGCGGCGATGCTGCTCCTTGTGGCCGTGACGTGGCTGGCGAGTTACATCAAACACGATGTGAGCATCGTCGATAGCGTATGGTCGCTGCTGATCCTGCTGGCGGCGGTGGTCTACGCGCTGACCTTGCCCGACACCGGGCCGCGCGCGACGTGGGTGCTGGCGCTGGCGGCACTGTGGGCGCTGCGCCTTGCGGCGCATATTACCTGGCGCGGTTGGGGCGAGCCCGAAGACCGGCGCTATCAGGCGATCCGCGCGCGCAATCAGCCGCACTTCGAGTGGAAAAGTTTCTATCTGGTGTTTGTGCTGCAAGCGGTGCTGGCGTGGATCGTCTCGCTGTCGCTACTGGCGGCGCTGGCCGGCGCAAGCCCCTGGGGCTGGCTGGACACTGTTGGTGTCTGTGTGGTGTTGCTTGGGTTTGTGTTCGAGACTCTGGGGGACTTGCAACTGGCGCGGTTCAAGGCTGATGCCGCGAATCACGGCCGCGTGATGAACACCGGGCTGTGGCGCTACACCCGCCATCCGAACTATTTCGGCGATTTCTGCGTATGGTGGGGTTTTTTTCTGATCGCGCTGTCTGCCGGAGGCTGGTGGGCCATCGTCTCGCCGTTGCTGATGTCGGTGTTGCTAATGAAAGTCTCCGGCGTGACGCTGCTGGAGCAAGACATTGCCGAGCGCCGCCCCGGCTATCGCGACTATGTTGAGCGCACGCCCGCATTTTTTCCAGAGTGGCCGAAGCCATGAATAACCGGACACGCCTATTACGCGCAGCCGTCGGCGCGGCGGCGTTTGTGTTTGCCGGCACGGCGACCGCACAGACGCAAAGCTGGCGCTTCGAGGTGTTTCTGGACGACGCGCCGATTGGCCACCATCACTACAGCCTGCGCAACAGTGTGGATAGCAGCGCTGAGCGCGAACTCAAAATCGAAGCGCGGTTTAACGTGAAGTTCCTGTTTATCAACGCCTATCGTTATGCGCACGATGCCAGCGAGCGCTGGCGCGGGAACTGTCTCGCCGCGCTCACCGCGCGCACGGACGACAACGGCAGCAAGAGCGAAGTCGATACCGAATCACAGGGCGCGCAACTCTCTGCCATTTTGTTCGCGGCGACCCATGCCCGCGAACCGGTGGAGGGCTGCCTGATGAGCTTTGCGTACTGGAATCCGGACATGCTGCGGCAGACGCGCTTGCTTAACGCGCAGACCGGGAAGATTGAAAACGTAACGATTGCCTCTTTGGGCGAAGGAAAAATCAATGTGCGCGGCACGCCCACGCTCGCGACGCGCTATCGGGTGTCCGGCGCCAAGCATCCGATCGAGCTTTGGTATGGCGCGGATCGAGCGTGGCTTGCGCTGCAATCCACGCTCGACGGCGGGCGCCGCCTGCGCTATCAATTGAAGTAATAAAATGCTTAATAAACAAACACTTATGATGATTATGCTACCTGCCGTACTGTGGCTGAGTGGATGCCAGAGCACCACACATCCGCCACTGGTCACCGTTCCCGCTGTCGATCTCAAGCGCTACATGGGCGACTGGTACGTGATAGCGAACATTCCCACCTTTATTGAAAAGGGCGCGCACAATGCCGTTGAATCGTACCGGCTCGACGCCGACGGCTCCATCGCCGTGACGTTCACGTTTCGTGACGGCGCATTCGACGGCCCGCCGAAAAAATATACGCCGCGCGGTTTCGTGCGCAACGATCTGTCGAACGCGATCTGGGGCATGCAGTTCATCTGGCCGATCAAGGCGGACTTTCGCATTACCTATCTTGCGCAGGACTACAGCCAGACCATCATCAGCCGCGAAAACCGCGATTACGTGTGGATCATGGCGCGCACGCCGACCATCCCCGAAGCCGATTACCAGCGGCTGCTCAAAATCGTTGAGGCCCAAGGCTACGACCAAGACAAAATTCAAAAGGTGCCGCAGCAATGGAAGTAACAAAAATCGCGCCGTCCAATGCCGCGATCTCGTCCAAGGCAGGTCGCTGGGCGAGCATTCTGGGCTGGTTCGACAATGAGGTTACTGAGGTTACGACGGCGAAAGCGGGCAACGCGCCTGCGCGCCGCATCGACTGGACGCGCCTGCTGCCGTTTGTGGCGTTGCATCTGGTCTGTGCCGCAGTGCTGTGGGTGGGGGTGAGCGCCGCCGCGGTGCTGACGGCGGTGGCGCTGTATGGGCTGCGCATGTTTGCGATCACCGGTTTCTATCATCGCTATTTTTCACACTGCGCGTTTCGCACCTCGCGTGCCGCGCAATTCGTATTCGCGTTACTGGGCGCGACTGGCGTGCAGCGCGGCGCGCTATGGTGGGCGTCACAGCATCGTCATCATCACGTGCATTCCGATCAACCGCTGGACGCGCACTCCGCACACCAGCACGGTTTTTTATGGAGCCATATGGGCTGGTTCATGGCGCGCGAAAATTTTGCGACACGCCGCGAACGTGTAGAGCATCTGTATCACTATCCCGAACTGCGCTTTCTCGACCGCTACGATGCGCTGGTGCCGCTGTTACTCGCATTCACGCTCTATGGCGCGGGCGA
>JAYVQD010000349.1:0-5914 GCA_043777275.1 Nitrosomonadales bacterium | reverse complement strand
GCTCAAAACGTCCAATCCCATACGAACCTGAAGCTCACGATGGAAGGTTCAACAGTTCAGTTGTTTTCCTCTACGGCTCCGATTCTTGCAGTAACGGACACCACTGCTGGAATATGTCTTGAAGGGCATTGGACACAGATAACAATCGATGCGGTGCAGCTTGACCTCTTAAACCAGTACCTGAATCCCATTCCGTGGGAGCGAAACACAACTGCATACTATGCCAAGCTCTATACGGACCTTGAAGCCGCCAATATCTGCGGCAAGGGCGAAAAGTTATTTGACCCCGTAAAACAAAAGGTCGGCCACAAAACGGGCGGGAGCTCCTGTCTGTAGAAATCCATCTAACTTTAATAAACGTAAGGAGAGTAGCGTATTAGGGGGCAGCGGTAGGTGATTCACCAGCGGCTTCCCGAATTGCTCTACACTCCATCCGGGCCACTTTCATATAAGTATATGTTTTTATTATGTATTTTATACGCCTCCAGCAACAAAAAAGCCGTGGCAATTCACCACGGCTTTTCGATGTCGTGAGAGAGATAGCCTACAACGCCTGCTCCAACTGCTTGCGTTGTTCAATCATCTCGGCAGGCATGCGCGCCGCGAGTTCGCTGAACAAGCGCCCGTGGTCTTTCACTTCCTCTTTCCACAGCGCGTTATCCACTTCGGTCAGCTTGTCGAATGCCGCTTTAGAAAAGCCGCTAATGCCGTTCAATTCCATGTCTTCGTAGCGCGGCATTTTGCCGACGGGCGTATCCACCGCACCGCCGTTGCCTTCGCAGCGCTTGATAATCCACTGCAGCACGCGCATGTTGTCGCCGAAACCCGGCCACATGAATTTGCCGTGCTCGTCGCGGCGGAACCAGTTGACCGCAAAAATCTTCGGTGCTGTCGCTTGCGTCAACGACTTGCCGATGGTCAACCAATGATTGAAGTAGTCGCCAAAGTGATAGCCGCAGAACGGCAGCATGGCGAACGGATCGCGGCGCACCACGCCCATTTTGCCCACGCTGGCCGCAGTGGTTTCCGAGGCCATGGTGGCGGCCATGTAAACACCGTGCGTCCAGTCTTTCGCTTCAACCACCAGCGGCACGGTAGTAGTGCGGCGGCCGCCGAACAGGAATGCACTAATCGGCACCCCGGCGGGGTTTTCCCAATCGGGGTCGATACACGGAATTTGTGACGCGGCAACGGTAAAGCGCGCGTTCGCATGCGCAGCCGGTTTATCGCCGTCGGGATCCCACAGCTTGCCCTGCCAGTCGGTCAGATGCATCGGCGGCGTTTGCGTCAGCCCTTCCCACCACACATCGCCATCGGGCGTCATCGCCACATTGGTAAAAATCGTGTCTTTTTTGAGCGCAGCCAGGCAATTGGGATTGGTGAATTCCGAGGTGCCCGGAGCTACACCAAACGCACCTGCTTCCGGGTTGATCGCATACAAGCGGCCATCTTTGCCCGGCTTGATCCACGCGATGTCTTCGCCGATGGTAGTGACTTTCCAGCCCTTGAGTTCTTTCGGCGGAATCAGCATGGCGAGATTGGTCTTGCCGCAGGCGCTGGGGAACGCCGCTGCGATGTAATGCTTTTTGCCGCCCGGCGGCTCGATGCCCAGAATCAGCATGTGTTCCGCCAGCCAGCCCTGCTCCCGCGCCATGATCGACGCAATGCGCAATGCAAAACATTTTTTGCCCAGCAGCGCGTTGCCGCCGTAGCCGGAGCCGAACGACCAGATCAATTTCTCTTCAGGGAAATGCACAATGTATTTGTGCTCTTTGTTGCTCGGCCACACCACGTCTTTTTGGCCCGGCGCCAGCGGCGCGCCCACGCTGTGCAGACACGGCACAAAAAATTTGTCGGTGCCCAGCAAGTCGAGCACGGCGCGCCCGATGCGTGTCATCACGCGCATGGATACCACCACGTACGGCGAATCGGTGAGCTCAACGCCAATGTGCGAAATGTGCGAACCGAGCGGGCCCATGCTGAACGGAATCACGTACATGGTGCGGCCACGCATGCAACCATCGGAAATCTTCGTCAGCGTCGCGCGCATTTCTTCCGGCGCGACCCAGTTGTTGTTCGGCCCGGCTTCCACTTCGTTCTTGCTGCACACGAAGGTGCGGTCTTCCATGCGCGCCACATCATCGGGGTCAGAACGGGCGAGAAAACAACCCGGACGCTTTTGCTCGTTCAGTTTGATTAGCATGCCCGTCGCCACCATTTCGGCGCACAGACGGTCGTATTCCGCTTGCGAGCCATCGCACCAGACTATGCGCTCGGGTTGGGTGAGTTTTGCGACCTCGGCCACCCACGCTTTGAGTTTGGCGTGATTCACATAAGATGGCGCATCGGTATTCGGGCTGGTGCGAGCTGCAGCGGCGGCGGTCGGTGTCATGGCCGTCCTTCCTCAATTTTGAATTATCGTTAAAAAACAACGACAAAGCGAACTCTCTTGCAACGTAACGCGATGTTCGCCCTGCCAAGTAAAGGGGGTGAATTTTACCTGATTTGGCGAGGTCGCGGTTACGCCGCGCGCCCAGCCACAGCAGCGCTGCGAGCATACCCGCCGCCTTTGCACCTGAACCGTTTCTTCTACGCTCAAACACAGCCCATGCCTTCTGCTTTTTATTGCGCTTTTCGTTTGCTGCCCGCAGGCACGCTGCCCGACGCAAAACGTGTGTTCGCGGCGCTCGCGGCGTGCGTTCGTCGATGGACATACCCGCGCGGCCTTGAGTCCGGCGCTCGCCGGTTATATGCTGGCGGTTTCCAGTTTCGGCTGGCCGCTGGTAGTATGTGGTGCGTTGAAAGTTGTATACGATCTTACGTTGCTAAAAATGTTTCAGTCGGTCAAACCACCCGAAGAAAATGTTCCTGCGCAAATAACGTGAAGAGGGAGAACCCATGAAACTATTGAGCTTTCGTCCGCCCCGCGCCCGTGTCGATCACTTCGGCGTATTGCTGTCCAACGGTCAGGCGCTGGATATCTCCGAGGCCAAAAGTGGGCGCGGCCTGCCGGGTTCGCTGATCGATTGCATACGCGGCGGCGCCGATGCGCTCGCACTGGTGCGCGAGGCGCTGGCGCAGGCCGAACACAAACTTGCGGCAGGCAGCGCCGAGCATGTGGTGTCGCTGGATGCTGTCACCGCGCGGCCACCGCTCATCCCCGGCAAAATCATGGCTATCGGCAAGAACTATTCCGACCATGCCGCCGAAGTCGGTAGCACCGCCTACTCGCGCCCGGCCGGATTTATCAAACATGTCGATACCCTGATCGCCCACGGCGACACCATCCGCAAGCCGAGTTGGACCGAGAAACTGGACTACGAAAACGAACTCGCGGTGGTGATCGCCGACGAGTGCCAGGACGTGCCGCCGGAAGAAGTCTACGAACACATTTTCGGTTACACCATCATGAACGACGTGTCCGCACGCGACGTGCAGTCTGCCGAGCGCAAAGAAGGCAACATCATGATCGGCAAAAATTTCCCCACGGCGGCGCCGCTGGGGCCGTGGGTCGTCACCAAAGATGAAATCGCCGATCCGCACAATCTGCGGCTGGTCACACGCGTCAATGGCGAGATGCGGCAGAACGCCAACACCGGCACGCAAATATTTCACATCCCCGCGCAGGTGGCGTGGTACTCGCACGCCGGGCTTTACCCCGGCGACATTATCTCCACCGGCACGCCGGCGGGTGTGGCCGCAGGCTACAAGGGCGAAGGCTCGTGGTGGCTGAAAAACAACGATATCGTCGAATGCGAGATCGAGAAAGTCGGCGTGCTGCGTAACCCGGTTTCCACGCGCAAGCGCCGCACGTAGGCTAGCCGCGCGGCCGGGCGCGGCCCGCCCGTCACGAGTCTTTGCGCCCCGGAATACGTACGGATTTCAGCACCGGCCCCCAGCGCTCGCCCTCGGCGTAAATCCGCGTCGCGAACTGCGACAGCGGACTGCGCAGCGGCTCCAATCCCAACGCCACCAACTGACTGCGCGTGGCGGGTTCGTTAATCGTCTCGCCGATGCGTTCACTCAACCAGCGCACCACGTTGGGTGACACGCCGCTCGGCGAAAACACGCCAAACCACGCCGCCACTTCTACCCCTTGAATACCTGCTTCTGTCAGTGTCGGCAGATCAGGCAACAACTCCGTGCGTTGCGGACTCGCCACCGCCAGCACGCGCAAATGGTCGTTGTTGGCATACGGCAAAGCCAGCGGCAACGCGGCAAACATCACCGAGGTCTGCCCCGTGGCCAAACCATTCAACGCGGCGAGGCCGCCGTTGTGCGGCACATGCACCATGTCCAGTCCTGCTGCGCGTCTGAACAATTCGCCGGCCAGATGCCCGGTGCTGCCTTCGCCCGACGAGCCGTAATTCACTTCACCGGGACGCATTTTGATATGGGCCATCAGCCGGTCAATCGACTTGAACGGCAAGCCGTTGCTCATCATCAGCGCGAACGGCATATTGACCAGCGGCGCCGCCAACTCAAAATCACGCACCGGATCGTAGTTCACCTGCGGCGCGTAGTGCGGCGCCAGGATCATGGTTTCGTTGCTTGCCAGCAGCAATGTGTGACCATCGGCCACCGAGCGCGCCACGTGCTGCGCGCCGCGCGTGGTAGCGCCGCCCGGATGGCGCTCGAGCAACACCGGGTGTTTTGAATCGTAGCGTATCGCCTGCTGCACGACGCGGCTTAACGTATCGGAGATCGCGGGCGGCGCATTCGCCGCCATCAACTTGTAGGTTTTAGTCATGCGCGATGCGCCGCGTATGTCCGTGGGGCCGCTAATCGGGTACGGCACTACCAGCGTTACCTGGCGTGACGGGTATTCCTGCGCCGTCGCCGGCAACGCGGGCAAGCACAGCAGACAAAGCAACATAAAGCGCAGCATGGTGGATCCAAACCCTCCGGCAAGTTGCCGCAATCGCTGCCAACTCAGTCGATAAGAAGCGCTAAATCTTACAGCAACTGCGCCGAAGTATCGGTCATGAAATGCTAAAATCGCGCTTTCCAGACTTCGCAGCCGCATCATGTCCATCAACACTCGCACTGCCACGATCCATCGCCTGGGTGTAGCGGTCGGCCCGCAAGGGATTTTCACCGACCCGGTCGAACTTGAACCCTATGTCAACGATTGGCGCGGCATTTATCACGGCGCGGCAGCGGCCGTGGTGCGCCCCGCCAACGTGGAGCAAGTCGCGGCGATCGTCAAAATCTGCGCCGAGACCCAAACCCCGCTGGTGCCGCAAGGCGGCAACACCGGCATGTGCGGCGCAACGGTGCCGGATGCGAAAGTCAATCCGATCGTCATCGCCATGGGACGCATGAATCGCATCCGCAAGGTTGATCCGCTGAACAACACCATGACCGTCGAGGCCGGTTGCGTGCTGGCCACTATTCAACAGGCCGCCGCCGATGTGGAGCGGCTGTTTCCGTTGTCGCTGGGCGCTGAGGGAAGCTGCCAAATCGGCGGCAATCTTTCCACCAACGCGGGCGGCGTCAACGTTTTGCGTTATGGCAACACGCGTGATCTGGTGCTCGGCATCGAAGCGGTGCTGCCCGACGGGCGCATCTGGAACGGCTTGCGTTCGCTGCGCAAAGACAACACCGGCTATGATTTGAAGCATTTGTTCATCGGCGCGGAAGGTACGCTCGGCGTCATCACGGCTGCGGTGTTGAAACTGTTTCCCAAACCCAGCGCCACCGCCACCGCGTGGATGGCGGTGCCCGATCCCGACGCCGCGTTGAAATTGTTCTCGCTGTTGCGCGGGCAATTTGGTGATCGCATCAGCGCCTTTGAATTGATTTCAAACGCCTGTGTGGATTTGGTCACCAAGCACATCCCCGGCACGCGCAACCCGCTGAATACGCCGCATTCGTGGTACGTGCTCACCGAACTGGGCGATGCCTCACCCGG
>JAYVQD010000348.1:0-5916 GCA_043777275.1 Nitrosomonadales bacterium | reverse complement strand
GTTCACTTAAGCCCTTTGCCCGTTCGCCCTGAGCCTGTCGAAGGGCATTTGTGGTTCGACAAGCTCACCACGAACGGCTAAGTGAACAGCATTGTGACCTGACATCAACCGGAGGGACACTTCCATGACCACCAGCAAGCCGAACGACCCCAGCACCCGCGAGATAGACCTGGACGAAGTTGCCGCGCTCATCGACGCCCTTGAACGTGATCTGCAAAAAATCCAGGGCAACCCCCAAGACGTTCAGCGCCTCAAAGACGAGGTGGAAACACTCAAAAACCTGCTCCAGTCTCCTGTGCGTCGGCATCACTGGGTGCGGGACGCGCTGCACGGCATACGCGAAAGTTTCGACGACGCGCTGGATACCGCCGTGGCCGGCGGCGTACAGGCCAGCCGTCACATCGCGGAGA
This sequence comes from Nitrosomonadales bacterium, assembly GCA_043777275.1. Taxonomy (GTDB): domain Bacteria; phylum Pseudomonadota; class Gammaproteobacteria; order Burkholderiales; family SG8-41; genus UBA5216. Next base: position 5,506 of record JAYVQD010000348.1, on the reverse strand, counting down.
TCGGACGCATCTTGGGAATGTAAGCAGGGAATACAGGTGTCGCGGCATCCGCGACACGCTCGCGCTGGTTACTCCGGTGTAATCCCCGCTGCTGTCGCGATTTTGCGGTACTTCTCGATATCCACCTTCTGACGCAGGCTCAACGCCTCCGCGTTCGAGCCTACGATATCGGTGCCCGCTTCGAGCTGGCGCTGCTTGTAATCAGGCGAGTGAATAATACTGGTTATGTCCGCGTGCAGTTTGTCCACGATATCCCTGGGTGTTTTCGCCGCCACCCAAATCGCGTACCACTGCACGATATCAAATCCCGGCGCGCCTGACTCGGCAACGGTCGGCACCTCGGGCATCGCACCGGAGCGCTGCGCCGAGGTCACCGCCAGCGCGCGCAAGCGGCCCGATTTGATATGCGGAATCGCCGTCGTCGGCGCGGTCAGACCAATCGGCACATGGCCGCCGAGTAAATCGATCAACGCAGGTGCGGCGCCTTTGTACGGCACATGCACCATCTGAATGCCAAAGGTGGTTTTCATCAACTCGCCCGCGAAATGTTGCGGCGTGCCGTTGCCAATGGATGCGTAACTCAGCGCGCCGGGCTTCGCGCGCGCCAGCGCGACCAGCTCCTTCATCGACTTGGCCGGCAACGACGGATGCGCCAGCAGCACCGGCGGCGTGGTGCCGACGAGCGTGATGGGCTGAAGATCGCGTAGCGGGTCGTAGGGCATTTTCTTGAACAGCACCACATTCATCGCCATCTCGCTCGACGCGCTCAACAGCAGCGTGTAGCCGTCGGCCGGGCTTCTGACGACAAATTCAGTGCCGATCATCGCGCTGCCGCCCGGTCGGCTATCCACAACCACCGGTTGGCCCCAGCGCTCGGTGAGCTTGGCCGCAATCGGTCGCACAGTGAAATCAGAGCCGCCCCCGGCAGGATACGTAATCACAAAGCGCACTGTTTTCGATGGATAACCCTGCGCTGCGGCGGCTGTCGCCGTGATTGCCATGATTATCGCAACCACGCGTTGCCGCCATCTTGAGTGAGTCATTGTTTTCTGCCGTCCCTGTTACGTGTATTGCGTGCAAACCCGCATACCAACAATCGAGATCGCCATCCTACCACCGGGACAGTCAGCCGAGCGATGAGGGTCTCATCCGCAACTTCTCAAGCGCCGCCCGCCGCCGGCTTTGCGCGGCGCACCGCGGGCGCGAGCATGACGACAAGTATCAGCACCGTTGCAATCAAGAACATCAGGCTCAACGGGCGCGTGAAAAACACCGAGGGGTCGCCGCGCGATATCAGCAGTGCGCGCCGCAGATATTCCTCCAGCAGCGGGCCCAGCACATAGCCCAGCAGCAGCGGCGCCGGTTCGCATTCGAGCTTCAACAGAATGTAACCCAGCACGCCGATGAACGCGCACAGGTAAAGGTCAGCCGCATTGTTGCTGACGCTGTAATTGCCGATGCAGCAGAACATGATGATCGAGGGGAACAGCCAGCGGTACGGCACACGCAGCATGCGCACCCAGATGCCGACCAGCGGCAGGTTAAGTATCACCAGCAGCAGGTTGCCGATCCACATGCTCGCGATGAGTCCCCAGAACAGTTCGGGCTTGGACATCATCACGTGCGGCCCGGGCTCGATGCCCTGCATGGTCATCGCCCCCAGCATCAGCGCCATGGTCGCGCTGGTAGGAATGCCCAGCGTGAGCATGGGGATGAACGACGTCTGCGCGGCAGCATTGTTGGCCGCTTCCGGCGCGGCCACGCCTTCGATCGCGCCCTTGCCGAAGCGCGACGGATCCTTCGCCAGTTTCTTTTCCAGCATATAGGCGGCAAACGTGGACAACGCCGGGCCGGTGCCCGGCAGCACGCCGAAGATGGCGCCTACCACGGTGCCACGCACCGTGGGCCACGACGCATCCTTGACGTCTTGCGCGGCCGGCATGAGATTCGCAATGCGGCCGGTAAATACTTCACGCGTGTGCTTCAGTTCAAGGTTGGTGACGATCTCCGCCACCGCGAACAAGCCGACCGCGATCACGGTAAAGCCGATGCCGTCGGATAGTTGGGGAATACCAAAGGTGTAGCGCGACAGGCCCGAATTGACATCGGTGCCCGCCAGCCCCAGCACCAGTCCGAGAACCACCATCGCCAGCCCCTTGACCACATCGCCCTGGGTCATTACCGCCGACGCCACCAGCCCCATCAGCATCAGCGAACAATACTCGGCCGCGCCGAACGCGAGCGCCCATTCACCCATCGGCGGCCCGGCAACCGCGATCAGCAAGGTGCCGACACAACCGGCGAAAAATGAGGCAAGCGCCGCGGTCGCCAGCGCCGGCCCGGCGCGGCCCTGGCGCGCCATCTGATAGCCGTCAATGCAGGTTACCGCCGACGCGGTTTCGCCCGGCAGGTTGACGAGGATAGAAGTCGTGGAGCCGCCGTACTGCGCGCCGTAAAAAATACCCGCGAGCATGATAATGGCCGGCACTGCGGGCAGGTTGAAGGTAATCGGAAACAGCATCGCGATGGTGACCAGCGGCCCCACGCCCGGCAGCACACCGATCAGCGTGCCCAGTGCGACGCCAATGAAGCAGTACGCCAAATTCTGCAGCGACAGCGCAACGCTAAAGCCGAGCAAGAGATGGTTGAGCGTGTCCATCAGTAGCCGCCGATCAACGGATACGGGAGTTTCAAGCCATAAACAAAAACCGCTGCGGCAAACGCGCTCATCAGGATGGCGAGCAGCAGCACTTCCTTGAAACGAAATTCGCGGCCCGCCAGCGCCGCGACAAAGAACAACAACATGAGCGCCGGAATCAATCCCAGCTTTTCCATGGTGAAGCCGAAGACTACGATCGACAGTGTGATCAGCCCCAGCGGGCGCCATCCCCACTCGCCCCGCACGGGCTCGCCGGAGCGCATGCCGCGCACCATCACGACAAGGCCGAACAAGCACAGCAGGCCGCCCAGTACCATCGGGAAGTAGCCGGGACCCATGCGCGCTGCCAAGCCTATCGGGTAGTCGCGCGCGAAGACCATAGTGAGCACGCCGAGCGCAAGGAACAGCAGCCCGGCGAGGAAATCCCGGTTGTGGCGCAAGTCCGGTTTCGTGCGGGGAAGAGGAAGCATGTTCCCTCCTTGTCACTAAACGCAACTGTAGTCCCCGGCAGGCGGGTGGTCAATCCTGCGAGTATTCCTGCGCGTGCTCGAACGATACTTACGAGCGCGGCCGAGGGCACACCGCGCGTTTCATGCAGCGTTACAGCGCCAGCTTGACGCCTGTCTGCCGGATCACCTTGGCCCACTTCGCGCGCTCGGTCTGTATCAACGCAGCGTATTCTTCGGGCGTATTGCCGACGATGTAGCCTGCGCTGACGCTGGTTAAGCGCTCGGTCAGCTCCGCGCCTTTTAACGCTTCGACGATGGCACCATGCATGCGCGTGATGATCGGGCGCGGCGTACCGGCGGGCGCCACCGGGCCATACCATGCGTAAGAATCGAACCCCGGCACACCGGCTTCGATGAACGTCGGCACCGCAGGCGCTTGCGGGCGGCGCTGCTTGCCACTGACCGCCAGCGCGCGCAACTTGCCCGCCTTGACGTTGGGCAAAAACGGCGACAAGGTGTCGAACATCAGCGGCAATTGCCCGCTGACCAAATCAGCGTACGGGCCGCCCGCGCCATACGGAATATGCCGCATGTCGGTGCCTGTCAGCGACTTGAACATTTCCGCCGACAGATGATGAAAGCCGCCGTTGCCCGCGCTGCCGAATGTCAGTTGCCCCGGCTGTGACTTGGCCAGCGCGATGAACTCCTTGATAGTTTTGGCGGGCAGCGCGGCATTGACCACCAGCGCGCACGGTATCAACTCAATCATGCTGATCGGCATGAAATCACGATCCAGATCGAACGGCAGTTTGTCATACAGCGTGGGCACCGCGCCGAATACCGACGCCGTGCCGAGCAGCAGCGTGTAACCATCGGGCGCGGCCTTCGCCGCCAGTTGCGTGCCGATGATGCCGCTCGCCCCCGGACGATTATCGATAATAAGCTGCTGGCCCAGCGGGCGCGTGAGGCCTGAAATCAGCACGCGCGCGTTGGCGTCCGGGCCGCTGCCTGCGGGGAAAGGCACAATCAAGCGCACCGGCTTGCTGGGATAATCCGCGGGTTCGGCCGCTTGTGCGGCCGATGTGACTAAGGGTGGCAACAACGCCGCACAAATCATGAACGCGGTACGCAAGGCGATTGTCATTAATTTCTCCAGTTAGCCATTCCGTGCAAGATGCTATTCAATTCCCATCGCCGTGGCAATGTAAAGTGTACCGTCGTGTTGCCTTGACACTCACCGGGCCTACGCTTTACCGTCCGTGACCCACAACATTCCTGAAATGTCTGACAACCTGCAATTGGATCATCCGATGACCTCAGCCAAAATGCTTTTACTGCCGCTCCTGTTGATTGCGCCCTTCGCCCAGGCCCAGGGTACGCAAATCACCCGCCCCATCCGCCTGGTGGTGCCGTATGTGCCGGGCGGGCTCACCGATACGCTGTCGCGCATCGTCGGGCCGCACATCAGCGAAGAATTCGGCCAGCAAGTGGTGATCGACAATCGCGGCGGCGGCAACAGCACCATCGGCACGCAGCTTATCGCGCGCGCCACACCGGACGGCCACACCATCGGCATGATCGACGCGGCGTTTCTCATCAATCCCAGCCTGCTGAGTAACGTGCCTTACGAAACGCCCAAGGATTTCACCCCCATCGGGCTGATCGCGATTGCGCCGCTGATACTGGTGGTGCATCCGAGTGTGCCGGCCAAGAGCGTGAAAGAACTGATCGCACTGGCGAAGGCGCAGCCGGGCAAATTGACGTTCGGCTCGGCGGGCAACGGTTCGGCGGTGCATCTGGCGGGCGAGCAACTGCGCAGCGCGGGCGCCGTCAACATTCTGCACATCCCGTACAAGGGTACCGGGCAAGCACTGGGTGACATCATCGGCGGGCAGTTGACCATGATCTTCATGGTGCAGGGCACGGCAAAGCCGCATGTGGCAGGCGGCAAGTTGCGCGCGCTGGCGCACACCGCCGCCAAACGCTCGCGCGCGATGCCCGAGGTGATGACCTTCGTCGAAGCCGGATTTCCCACTGTCGAAGCCGCCACCATCAACGGCTTGATCGGCCCGGCGGGTTTGCCGAAAGATTTTGTGCAGCGGGTCAACAGCCGCGTGGCGCGCGCGATGAACACGCGCGAACAACAAGACAAGCTGCTCGATTTCGGCGCCGATGTCGCCACCAACACGCCCGAACAATTCGCGGCGTGGATACGGAGTGAAATGGTGAAGTGGGCCAAGGCGGTGAAAGATTCCGGTGCGCGCGTGGACAACAACTGATAATCCCACGTTCGGTAACATACTTTTAAAACTTCTCTCACCGTCGTTCCCGCGCAGGCGGGAATCCACAACGCATTCGCAATGGAGACAGTGTTATGGGTTCCCGCCTGCGCGGGAAC